>JABZLU010000197.1:0-2428 GCA_015256605.1 Solobacterium sp. | reverse complement strand
TTCGTCGTCAAGCAAATAAACGAAATCAATTACGGCAAGATATACAAGAAACACGTTATACGATTGCACAAAATATGGCTGTCTTCCTTGCGAATGAATTTAACTGTAATGTGAAGGTAATTGATACGAAGGTAAAAGATAACGATCTTATCATCACCTTACAAACAAATCGCACACAAACAAGTCAACTAGCATCGATACAAACAAAATTAAACCAAAATCAAGAACAGATTCAATATGAACTACGTGCTACTGCACTACACATGATTGAACTAACAATAAGAGCCAGTCATTAGTTTGACTGGCTCTGCTTATCTTTTACTTTGCTTAGGAAATCACTGACCCAATGAGAGTCAATTTCAACAGATTCATCTTCAGCTAGATATGGTTTGTAGTGTTCTTCTAAAGTTTGATACAGTTCTTTGGTAAAAGGAACTTCTCCAACAATCCCATCACCAGATTGAATTAAGAATGCATACTCATCACCACTTGTATTGAAATACATATGATCAATTTCTAAACCTTGTGATTGTATCTTAGCCAAATCACCTGTTACATACTTACCGATTTCAATGATACGATCATCTAACCCAAGTAGGGCAATCAGTGCCTTTTCTTGCATATCTGATTGATTCGGCACAATTCTCTTCGTGCATGTTTCAATCCACTTATTTAAAGCTTCATCCAACTCATCACGATGATAGCGACGATTGAACATGAGGTTCATCTCTTCATAATCTTTTTGGTTATCTGGATATCCAACCAATAGATTCTTACTGCCATCATGATACATGCATGTATATAACATGTTTTGTTCCGTATGGCATTTTGAGCAGCTATGACGGAATAACTTACCACGCAGTAGGTTTGTTTCTGCCGATGGATCTAAAGCTGTATCAATGAGTGATTTGATTTTAACCTTTTCTTTCTTACCACAAGAATGACAAGTAATCTCTGCTTCATAGATATTCATCTCTGCTCTTTTAAACATGGTATTCTCCTAATTCCTTATTTCTGTAATTCTTCTAATGTTGGGGCCGCATTCATCGCACCCTTTTTCGTCGTAACGATGGCAGCTGCATGATTTGCAAAGCATAATCCATCTTTGATCATCTCAGGTGAAATCTGATCAGGCTTTTGTTTGTGATGATCTAAATAGTATAACAGCGCACCAACAAACGTATCACCTGCACCAGTTGTATCAACTGGATCAACTTTACGCGCATCCGCATGGCTATGACAATGTTTCAGGTACGCATCACTACCCTCAGGTCCATATGTCACAATGACATGTTCAACACCATATTGTTTTACCACTTCGATAGCTTCTTTGACTGACTTTTTACCAGTGATGAATTCCACTTCATCATCTGCCATCTTAACGATATTTGCATACTTCATAAAGGATAATACTGTTTGTTTACACTCATTTAAATCATCCCAAAGATCTTTACGGATGTTTGGATCAAACAGGATTGTCGCATTCGCTGCTTTTGCCTTCTGTAACAAATACTCTGTTGCGTACTTTACAGGATACTCCACTAAGTCAACAGAGCCAAAACTGATATAGTCATCGCTTGTAAATTCAACTTCTTCAACATCACACTTATCTAAAAGTAAGTCTGCACTTGGATTACGATAGAAACTAAAGTCACGCTGTCCATCATCCGCAAGGCTTACAAAGGCTAACGCTGTCTTTGCCTTCTTTGTGGTCTTTAAATATCTTGTATTAACACCATAACTCGCAATCGTATCTTTTAAGAAATGTCCAAATGGATCATCTCCAACCATACCGATAAAATAAGCTTCTGCACCGAGTTTCGCTGCAGCTACTGCCACATTGGCTGGTGCTCCCCCTGGTCTTTTTTGAAAGGCATCCACAGCGCTTAGGCTTGCGGCTGTCTGTACTGGAATAAAGTCAATTAACGCTTCACCGATTGTATAGATTTTTCCCATATATTTTCTCCAACTTTACATACTGATTTTACCCTTTTTAATCGTACTAGTGCAATCTTTCCCATCATTTTTATTATTTTTTTCTACCGGGAAAATCAGTTCATTTATTACTACATATCTGATGTATCTTACAACAAAAAAACCAAAGCACATTGTGCCTTGGCATATATTTATACTATTAATAATTCTCTGCGTGAATTTCAAAGAATGCTTGTGGGTGATGACATACTGGGCAAACTTCTGGGGCTTCCATACCAACAACAATATGACCACAGTTACGGCATTCCCAAATCTTTACTTCACTCTTCTTGAATACTTCCTGCATTTCTACATTCTGAAGTAACTTTCTGTAACGTTCTTCATGCATCTTTTCGATAGCACCAACACCTCTAAACTGAGCAGCTAGGTCGTGGAAGCCTTCTTCTTCCGCATCCTTTGCCATACGTTCATACATGTCAGTCCACTCGTAGTT
>JABZLU010000196.1:0-2453 GCA_015256605.1 Solobacterium sp. | reverse complement strand
TTGGAGTAGGCCGCAAAGATTGCGGAACGCTCACCACAATTGGTAGCTCCAAAAGAAGCATTCTCAATATTTGCACCCCAGAATACTTTTCCATCTTTGGTTAGAACAGCGGCTCCTACATGATAATTAGAATATGGAGCGTAACTATTTTCCATTGCTTTAAATGCTTCTTCAATTAATTCTTCACGTGTCATAATAACCCCCTTTAAAAAAGATGATGAACAAAAATCAGGATACCAACAGCTAGCGCAATCAGCGATGCAAATAATACACCACCTGCAGCTAAGTCTTTGATATATTTAATCTTTTCATTTCTTTCTGTTGAATATAAATCACATATTTTTTCAATGCATGTATTTAAGATTTCTACTACAATAACAAGTCCAATACAAAGAAGTATCGCAAGCCACTCATAATAAGTACAACCAACCATCCAAGCCACAATACATGCTAGTATCGCAAGAACATATTGTATCTGCACACTTTTATCTCGAAGCGACGATACAAGACCCACAAATGCCACATAAAACTTATTTATCATTGCGACTAATAATCGGATCTAAGATCCTATCCTGTAAGGCAAACATCTTCTTTTCATCTTCTGGATTCATATGATCATAACCCAAGCAATGCAAAAGTCCATGCGTGAATAAGAATCCCAATTCACGTTTTTCAGAGTGACCATATTCTCTCGCCTGTTTTCTTGCATAATCAATATTGATAAAAAGGTCTCCTAAATCTTTTTCTTCATCTGGGATGAAGTCTTCTAAACCATCACGAATCGCAAAACTAATTACATCCGTTGGTCGATCAATCCCACGATAATCACGGTTTATGATATGAATCGTACGAGAGCGAACAAACGTAACACTGATTTCTAAATCTTTTGCTAGTTTTAGTTCTTTCTCTGTACGCTTTGCGATTGATTGGAAAAATTCCTCATATGCATGCATATCTTGGTTCGTTTTATTGATATATGTGATTTCCATATTAACCTCACTTCTTTAAAGACAATTTGCGTCTTTGTTCATCTTCTTTGCTGTAGCGTTCAATAATCTTCTGTACGATAGGATGACGTACAACATCATCCGCACTTAATTCCATAATTTTAATTTCGCTTAAACCTTCTAAGATACGAGTTGCCTCAATCAGACCACTAGTCTGATTATGATTTAAATCAATCTGTGTTACGTCACCTGTGATAATCATATGAGAGCCAAAGCCAAGTCTTGTTAGAAACATCTTCATCTGTGATGCGGTTGTGTTTTGTGCTTCATCCAAGATGACATATGCATCATCTAGCGTTCGACCACGCATATACGCAAGTGGCGCAATCTCAATCGTACCCTTTTCTATTAGCTTCTCTGTTTGCTCATTCCCCAGCATGTTATGTAACGCATCATAGAGAGGCGTCAAATATGGATCAACCTTTTCCTTCAAATCACCAGGTAAAAAGCCTAAACTTTCCCCAGCTTCCACTGCAGGACGTGTAAGAACGATTCGCTTTACATCACCCTTTTTTAATGCACTCACAGCTTTGGTAACCGCCAAGAATGTTTTACCAGTTCCAGCAGGTCCTATCGCAAATACCACCGCTGCATTATCCATTGCTTTCGCAAAGGCATACTGTCCTAACGTCTTAGGTACAATTGCTTTTCCACTCATTGTTCTACCAATGATTTCAGAACTCATTTGCGAAAAATCAATTGTCTGTTCTTTCACCAGTAAACGACTTACATAAATGACATCTTGTTCACTAATGACTTTATTCTGTTCTGCAAGTGTCATGAGCGCTGTTAAAACACGTTGAATCAGCAGTAGTTCTTCATCGCTACAATTTCTAACAAAAAATGTATTATCTCGATAGGAAATATCTTTTTCAAATTGCGAACTTAAAACAATTAGATTTCTATCATGATTACCAATGATATTCATCGCAATCTGTTCTTTCATTCCCTCTAAGTGAATTGATTTTATATTTTCCAAAATAATGTCTCCTTAGTAACAATATTTTAACAGGTATCTCTATAGTTGAAAATGTTTTACGCTCAGTTTGGTTTTATGCTAAACTACTGTAATACAAAAGGAGTCTTCCAAATGAAAAAAAGAATAGCGATTCTATTAAGTTTGATACTATTAGCTGGATGTACAAAACAGACAACACAAACATCAAATACTTCAAATGCAAATACTGCAAGCACTAGCGAAAATTCTGGTGGATGTGCAGCTTTTGCGGAATGTGAATCCAGCGAAGACGAAGCTAAACTTTACGAAGATTTACTTGCCGCAAAAAACACTCCATTTGAAAAGGCTACAATGGAAGATGTCGTTTCCTATATTGAAAATAAAGAAAGTCACATCATATTCCTCGGTTTCCGCGATTGTCCTTGGTGTCAAGATTTAATGCCTATCTTAAACGATGTTGCAATCCAAAAGAATGTTAAGATCAAATA
>JABZLU010000195.1:0-2461 GCA_015256605.1 Solobacterium sp. | reverse complement strand
TCATTGTGTTGTTTTCAATCATCTTATCATCTCTCCTTAAAAAAGGCGTTTGCCGCCTTACTTTACATTACGATCAAGCCAAGTCTGTAGAATCTGTACTGCAGCTAACTGGTCAATCTTCTTTTTACGTTTCTTTCTTGATACGTCAGCTTCTAGCAAAATACTTTCAGCTACAGCTGTTGTAAATCGTTCATCTTGCATCTTAACAGGGATACCGGATTCTTGTTCAAGAACCTCACCAAACTCCAGACAGATTTGTGCACGAGGACCAACATCATCATTCAATAATAGTGGTAAGCCTAGTACTATCACATCCGGCTTTTCACGATCAACAATATCTAGCACTTTATCCAATGCCATATTGTAATCATCCGGTTTAAAGCGAATTGTCTCGATTGTTCTTGCAATAAATCCTGTATCACTAAAACTAACACCACAAGTTACGCTACCAAGATCTAAGCCTAGATAGCGTGTCATCTAGTGATTAGCCTCTAAATAGAAACGAACTAATTCTTCAATAATTTCATGACGTTCCACGGATTGGATCAAACTTCTTGAATTGTTATGTGAAGATATGTACGCAGGATCATCTGAGATCAAATAGCCAGCCAACTGATTGATAGCGTTATATCCTCTCTCACTTAATGAAGCTTCTACCTGTTTTAAAACTTCGTGGATTGTTTCACGACGAATCTCTTCAGAATTAAAGCTCATCGTTTCAGTCAAATTATTTTGTTTCATCATTTTGACTACCTCCATCTCTGTAAATATTTTATGTCATATTTTACAAAAAGTATATACAACCGCTTCATTTCATTGTGTTTATAACATGAAAACTATCAAAAAATGGGTACCATATAGGCACCCATTCTAAAACATGATTATTGAGCAAGAATTTCTCTTACTAATGCATGTGCTTCTTGTACTTTGGAAGTATCCTTACCACCAGCTTGTGCCATGTCAGGTCTACCACCGCCATTACCACCAGTTAGCTGTGCTGCGGCCTTCACAATATCACCAGCCTTCTTGCCCTTAGCAATTGCGGCTTTTGAACTAGCGCATACAAATGTCACCTTACCATCTGTTGTATTCGATACAAAGACAAATCCATCCACAAGCTTATTACGCACATTTTCAGCATATGCCTTTAAGCTATTCGTATCAAATCCATCTAGGCTAAGTAGCACACAAGATAGGCCATTAATTGTTTCAGCTTTCTGTACTGCTGTATCCGCTGAAGATAATAATTCTGCTTGTTTATGTGCATCGTTTTCTTTACGGAGCTGTGCATTCTCTTCTTGGAGTGCAACTAACTTTTCTTTAAATCCTTGCCAAGATTGTAGTTTCATTAACTTTGCACATTCGAGTAAGTACTGTTCTTCAGTCTTAAAGTCCTTATATGCATCATATTTTGTTTCTGATGTAATACGTCTAATACCAGACCCGATAGATTCTTCAGAAGTAATCTTAAATACGCATAAATCAGCAGTATTATTTGCGTGTGTACCACCACAGAATTCCTTAGAGAAATCTCCCATCGATACAACACGAACTGTATCACCATACTTTTCATCAAATAATGCAATCGCACCAGAATTCTTCGCAGCTTCAACATCCATCACTTCAGTAACGATAGGCTCAGCTAAAGCAATCTGTTCATTCACAAGACGCTCAACCTCATTCAATTGTTCTTCTGTAGGCTTCTCAAAGTGTGTAAAGTCAAATCTACCATACTCAGCACAGTTATAAGAACCAGCTTGCGCAATATGATCACCCAACACCTTCTTTAAAGCTGCCTGCAATAAGTGTAAGGAACTATGATTTGCACGTGTACGTTGACGCTTTTCATAATCGTATTCACCTTCTACAACATCGCCTTCTGAAAGTGTACCGTTAACGATTGTAATGTGATGTAGCGGTTGTTTATGAGGAGCCTTTTGCACATTTGTAACATTTGCCTTAAAGTGATCATTCCAAACAACACCAGTATCTGCACACTGACCACCACTTTCCGCATAGAAACACGTTTCATCAAGGATGATATCGCCTTCATCAGTCAATGTATTAACGCGTACACCATCCTTAAATAAGCCAATAACTTTACCCTTAGAATGTGTATCAGTATAACCTGTAAACTTACTCTCTTGTGTAAAGTCCATCAAGTCAGCAGATTGGCCATGCATGGATTGAATATTTCCACGTGCTTCTCTGGCACGTGTCTTCTGTGCCTGCATTTCTTTCTCAAAGCCTTCAGAGTCTACACGATAGCCCTCTTCTTCCGCAATCTCAGTAGTAAGTTCCTTAGGATATCCATAAGTGTCATAAAGCTTAAACATTACCTCACCAGGTAAGATCTTAGAGTCCGCATGTTCAGCCAACGCATTCTGTAAGAGTGCTTCACCATTTGCTAATGTCTTATGGAAAGATTCTTCTTCTTGCTTCACTAGCTTTTCAATTAATG
>JABZLU010000194.1:0-2479 GCA_015256605.1 Solobacterium sp. | reverse complement strand
GTACAACAAAGTACCTGGGTGATCCTGGTTTAGTGGTATATGCGTTAATTGCCGCATTAATCTGGCAGGCGATTGGTTATTACATGGTGATGTACATGGCAAGTATGAGTACGATACCAGAACACCTATATGAAGCTGCGTCTTTAGAGGGTAGTGGAAAAGTAAAACAATTCTTCTCGGTAACGATTCCAATGATTTGGGACAATATTCGTACAACACTTACATTCTTCGTCATTTCAACCATTAATCTGAGTTTCTTGTTTGTGCAAGTCATGACCGGTGGTGGTCCTGATGGAGCTAGTGAAACAGTGCTCAGTTATATGTACTTGCAAGCATATAATCGTTCAAGTTATGGCTATGGTATGGCAATCGGTGCAGTTGTATTTATTCTTTCATTTACCTTATCATGGGCAATCAATCGCGTAACACATCGTGATTCGATTGAGATTTAGGAGGCAATATGAAGAGAAAACATTTTGATTTATACAAAATCTTTATATATGTTGCGCTGATTTCTTTAGCGATATCCATTATCATTCCGGTATCCTGGGTATTCTTAGCATCAATTAAGACAAATGCTGAGTTCTATGGAAACCCATGGGCATTACCACAAGGATTTAATATTCAGAACTTTATTGATGCTTTCCAAATTGCACAAGTTGGTGATTTTATTTTGAACTCAGCACTTGTAACTGCAATGGCTCTAGTTATCTTACTAGTGGTTTCATTACCAGCTGCGTATGTACTTGCTAGATTCCAATTTAAAGGCAGAAAGTTCTTTAACACACTCATCATGGCTGGCTTATTTATTAACGTAAACTACATTGTTGTGCCAATCTTCTTAATGTTGAATGGTTGGGATAAGTCACTAGCAAAGAGCGGTCTACAGTTCTTTATGAATAACCGTTTCGTTCTTGCACTTGTATATGCATCTACAGCAATTCCATTTACAGTATATCTTCTTGCAAGCTACTTTCGTTCTTTACCGAAGGCATATGAAGAAGCTGCGGAAATTGACGGTTGTGGTTACTTTACAACTATGGTAAGAGTCATGTTCCGTATGGCAAAGCCAAGTATTATCACCGTTATCCTATTTAACTTCTTGGCATTCTGGAATGAATACATTATTTCATTAACACTTGTGCAGACAAAGGCACTGAAGACATTGCCTGTAGGATTACAGAATCTAATGTCCGCACAGAAAGCAGCGACTAATTATGGACCGATGTATGCAGGACTTGTGATTGTTATGTTGCCGACATTGATCTTATACATTCTTGTACAAAGACGCTTAACACAAGGTATGACCTTGGGCGGTCTTAAGGACTAGGAGGACATATGAATCGAACAACACAATCAATCTTGATGGCAATTCTATTTGTTGTCAGTCTAGCGATGGTAATTATTGGTCAAAGAGAAGCTGGCTATGTGAATCTTGGTATTCAGGTAGTTGGACTGATTGGCATTTTGTTTGTTATACATCTGTATAACAAGAGATTTAAATAGGGGGACGATATATGGCAAACTTATCATTACGTCATATCAATAAGATTTACGATAATAAAGTACAAGCAGTATTTGATTTTAACTTAGAGATTCAGGATAAAGAATTCATCGTATTGGTTGGTCCTTCCGGATGTGGTAAATCAACAACTTTACGTATGATTGCAGGCTTGGAAGATATCACAAATGGTGAATTGTATATCGATGATAAATTGGTAAATGATGTTGCACCTAAGAATCGTGAGATTGCGATGGTATTCCAGTCTTATGCGTTATATCCATTTATGACAGTTTATGAAAACATGGCATTTGGATTACAGATTCGTAAGACAAATAAAGATGAAATCGACCGTCGTGTACGTGCAGCCGCAAAAGCATTAGAAATTGAACAATACTTAGATAGAAAGCCTAAGGCTTTATCTGGTGGTCAAAGACAACGTGTAGCGTTAGGTAGAGCAATCGTACGTAATGCGAAGGTATTCTTGATGGATGAACCATTATCTAACTTAGATGCCAAGCTTCGTGTACAGATGCGTAGTGAAATCATTCGACTACACAAAAACATCGGTGCTACAACAATCTATGTAACACACGACCAAACAGAGGCGATGACAATGGCTAGCCGTATTGTCATCATGAAAGATGGATACATCCAACAGATTGGAACGCCAAAAGAAATCTATCAGAATCCAGTAAACATGTTCGTAGCAGGATTTATTGGTTCACCAGCCACAAACTTCCTAAAGGGAACATACGCTGGTGGAAAATTCATGATAGGTGATATGCATATTGATTTACCAGAACAGTTCACAAAAGACATGCAAGCATATGAAGGTAAAGAAATTGTAATGGGAATTCGTCCAGAAGACTTACACGCTGAAGAGATTGTAAACGAGACATATCCAAGTGCTGTATTTGACTTTGCGATTGATGTAAGTGAACTTTTAGGTAATGAATTTATCCTGCATGGTAAGAT
>JABZLU010000193.1:0-2496 GCA_015256605.1 Solobacterium sp. | reverse complement strand
ATTATTATGGTGCTACGGTTGGAACAGGTGTTGGGGTAGCGTTAGGATCAGAAACTGGTGTAGGTGTTGGAGTGGGAGTCACTTCTGGTGTTGGAGTTGGCTCTATTGTTGGTTCTGGTGTTGATTCTGGAGTGGTTTCTGGTGTTGGAGTAGGTGTTGCCTGTGGATTATCATTGAATATTCCTGGCGTTGTATTTGTTTCTGTTGTAGGTGCTGTGGATTTTAGTGTGTAGCATACAACTTCAGCTGGACTTAAGAAACGCATATCGACACCGATTGTACCAACTCCATTTGTGATATCGAGCATAAATGAATTTTGAATTAAGTGTTTTCCACGCAGATAATTGACTGCTTTTTCAGGTGCATAGTAGGCTCCTAAGAGGTAATATGCTTGACCACCTAAAGAATGACCAGCTAAGAAGTAATTTGTTGTATCAAGGGGTACTAGTGATGCAGTGTCTGGGGTATGACATACTGTAATGACATAGTTATCACTACTTACATTAGCGTAAGCTGTATTTACATCTGGAGTACTGTTTAATTCATTTTCAAGTCCGACTAATGTAATAAAACCGGATGAACCGTTATGAATTGATACTGAACTGTTGGAGATCACTTCAAAGTTTGCAGTTTGTAAGATAGATAATACATGTGATTTGATATCTGCAGTTGTACAGTCTTGATCACCTAATACCGCAAACTTACCGAGTGGGGCTTTGATGGAAGATAGAGCAGTTGCGATTTCACCATCAGAGTCTGTTGAGATTGTTGCGTTAGGTGCATAGATATCTCCTCCAAACACCACCGCATCAGGAGCAATACGATTGATGGTATCCACTAGCTTTTGCAAACGACTTTGATTGATGTGATTGCCATAGTAGATATCAGAGACATATAAGATTTTGGTGTTATTTAGATCTTGTGGAATCTTATCCGATGTAAGTGCTTGGTAGCGTACTGTAAACTTACTTGGTGAAAGTAAGAATGCATCTACCAATAGATATAGAATTAAACCGAATATAATACCCAAAATCAATAATATCTTTTGTATTTGTTTCATGTGTTTTCCTCGCGTGTTTTATCATACCACATCTATGTGATACAATAAGCACACGAGGGAAGAAAATGTTAACAAGTAAAGGCTATATCATACAATTAGAAACATTGATGCAACAAAAACAAGCAATGCCAGGTGCTAAGGAACTCATTCAGGCATTCCAAATGGAGAATATCAGTTATTTGATTTTGACAGAACGTTCTTCTGTAACGGTTGATGATATCTTAAATCAGTTAGAACATTGTGGAATCTATGGTGTAAAAAAAGAGAATATCTATACTTCGACAATGGCTGCTGTGGAATATATCGTTACACATGATAAAAAGGCGATTGATGTAGATTACATTGGTGGTAAAGGGATTCGTCAGGTTTTGACTGATACAGGGTTTCGTATTACCCACCATCGTCCACAGTATTTCTTTGTGGGGATGGATAGTAATTTATCTTATGATGAATATCAGGATGTCTTCACACAGTTAAGGAAGGGGAGCCAACTCGTATCCGTCGATCATCGTCGTATTCAAATGGTTGATCAAGTTGAGAAGATTGGTAATGGCACGATTGTGCGTATGCTAGAGTATGCGGCTGGTGTAAAAGCAATGAATTTTGGTTGTGGTACAAAGATATTACTGAAGTCCGCAAGCAGTCATCTACCGTATTCCTTAAGTGAAACAATCATGATTGGTAATCGCTTTAAAAAAGATATTGTCCCAGCACTACAGTTAGGAATGTTAACATTCTATGTAGCAGGAAGCGAAGAAATGATGAAACAAGGTATAAATGATGAATTACATCCAGATTATATTCTGGATGATTTAACGGGATCATTACGATAATCGTCTATTGAGGAGAGCGATATGAAGATTTTGGTTCCAATTGAAAATGATATGATTTATCAACACTTTGGTCATACACCTGCATTGCGTTTGTATGATGTCGAAGGTAATACAGTTCTTCATACCAAGGATTATGTACCAAATGGACATGGACATGTAATAATGTGTCAGATAGCGTTAGAGCTAGGTGCAAATGTAGTGATTGCAGGGGGATTTGGGTTACCAGTTCAACAAACTCTATCTTCCAACGGTATTCAAATATATGGTGGCGTTAGCGGTAGAGCAGATGATGCAGTACTTGCCTATCTTGAAGGTACTCTTACCTATAACCCAGATATTGCAAAGCATCATTGTGGTTGTCATCATTAAGCATTGAAAAATCAGATGATGATTGTTAATATATTGGTAATGCAGTGATAAAGAATAGTAGTGAGTGATTCATTTCCAGAAAGCCGTGGGTTGATGTGACACGGTATGATGACCTACATGAACTCACCTTTTGAGCAAACGTATCTTCTGCGTTAAAGAAGATTTGAGGTGTGTGATTGATTTACAATCATAAACTAAGGTGGTACCGCGTATATAACGTCCTTAGAGTAGGAC
>JABZLU010000192.1:0-2532 GCA_015256605.1 Solobacterium sp. | reverse complement strand
CAGAAGATACATGCCATGAAAAAAATTGTTCGATATTGAAAAAAAGCAGGTAAGTCTTTTATTAGTATTACATATAGAACAAGTGTGCTATATGCGAATATTAGATGCATGTTTTTGATAAGTGCTAATTCGATATAAGGGAATATGAGTGTGAGTATCGCACAAAGAAAGAATAAAACTCTTATATATTTTTGGGGTGTATCCTTTAGTTTCCAAAACAGATATATGAGTGAAATCCCACATAAAACTTGGGGAAAGATTCGGATTTTAGATTTGGAAAGTAAGACGCTGATATTCGTTTCATATCCAGCATAGACAAGCCACAGTATTGTAAATACGAGTGGGATGATAGGGAATATCAAATGCTGAATATACTTCTGCTTTCTGCTCATGTTGTTATTATAACAAACTTAACAGCGATAAATTGGGTTAAACATGTTATAATTTTGTCATTATGAAGAAGAAAGAAATATATATCTTGATCAGTATTATCTTGATTGCAGTATTAGGAATTATTGGTCTCAATATCACTAAAAATAAAAAACAACCTACAAAGAAGGATGAGCCAACTGCAGAAACAACGCCAACACCTAGTACAGAACCGACTGCAAAACCAAGTACAGAACCTAGTACTAATACAGATTCTCTTGGTGTTCCAACAGAAAAGCCAGTTGGAATCTGGGTGGGTATTGTACATCGTGGAAAAGTTGTACAATGGTTCGATTCAGGTGTTGATGGAGAATATGTTGTTAAAGGTAATGTAGGTGAAGTGCACGTTGAAGTGAAAGATAAGAAGTGGCATGTACGTGAGGTGGATTGTCCAAATCAACTATGCGTAAAAATGGGTTGGGCAGATGAAAATAGTATCATCCCAATTACTTGTCTTCCAAACGATGTCTTTATTGGATCGGCAAATCTATTATCTGAGTATGTAGGTGTGAAATGAGTATAGCTAAAACGAAGCGTTTTACAGTACTAGCGCTATTAGCTGCTATTGCGATTACGTTGAATATTTTAGAAACTACAATGATACCTCCATTAATGGGTGTCTTCCGTATTGGTCTAGCAAATATCATGGCCTTGGTTGCTTTGCGTATGTTAGGTATTAAAGAGATGCTCATTGTAAATACAATGCGTGTATTGATTGGTAATCTTTTAACCGGGACAATTTTCGGAAGTGTATTCTGGATTAGTTTAGCGGGTGTAGTACTGTCAAGCTTGATATTAATCTTGATGGATTTATTGAAGTCTTCCTTGATGTTTACCTCCGTAATGAGTTCTATTGGACATTCACTAGGCCAGGTATTGGTTGTTACATTCTTCTATATGCAACCGGCATTTATTGTTGTATTACCATATTTCTTATTATTGTCTATTCCAACCGGATTATTAACTGGATTTGTCGCAACAATTGCTATCCAGCGTGTAAAGCCATTACGTAAGCAAGATTAAGTTCTTGCTTTTAATTTGTTATATATAAGAAAAAAATCATGCGTGTATGCATGACCTATATCCACTGTAAGCAGCAGGGGCAGAGAGAATCGAACTCCCATCAGCGGTTTTGGAGACCGATGTACTACCATTGTACGATGCCCCTAAAATAAAAAGTGACGCGTACGGGATTCGAACCCGTGAATGCCGCCGTGAAAGGGCGGTGTGTTAAGCCACTTCACCAACGCGCCAAGTGCTTGTATAATATAGCATGTCTAGAAATTGTTTGCAATCATTTTATTCAAAAAATTTAAAAAAAGTTGCATACCTCGAAATAAGTGTAGATTTTAGTACATATCTAACGTAATTTTATGTATTTAATAAAGTGGTCTGCTATAATTACATCAACCAAACGACTGATTATTATCGTTATAATGTGTAGAAGGAGAGATTTTTTATGATTGATTATAGTGAGGGTAGTGGAAAGCAGTATCATACTGGTGTCGGAAAAGGGGATGTTGGAAGATACGTATTCTTACCAGGTGATCCAAAGCGTTGTGCAAAAATTGCAAAGTATTTTGATGATGCTGAACTTGTAGCAGACTCACGTGAATATGTAACTTATACGGGTTGGTTAAATGGTGTAAAGGTATCTGTTACTTCAACGGGTATCGGTGGACCTAGTGCTTCCATTGCGATGGAAGAGTTAACAGCAGTTGGTGCGGATACATTTATCCGAATAGGTACATGCGGTGGTATGGATTTAAGCGTGAAGAGCGGTGATTTAGTTATCGCAACTGGCGCCATTCGTATGGAAGGGACTTCAAAGGAATATTCGCCAATTGAATATCCAGCTGTTCCGGATTTAGATATTGTAAATGCTTTGGTAGAAGGTGCTCGTCGTGTTGAACATCCGTATCATACAGGTGTTGTTGAATGTAAAGATGCCTTCTATGGACAACATCGTCCAGAAACACTTCCGAATGGACCAGATTTAATCCGTAAGTGGGATGCTTGGCTTAAGATGGGTGCCAAGGCTTCTGAAATGGAATCCGCAGCTCTATTTATCGTAGCTAGTTATTTACATGTTCGTTGTGGTAC
>JABZLU010000191.1:0-2539 GCA_015256605.1 Solobacterium sp. | reverse complement strand
GGATGCCAGTGAGGAATATGTTGCAGAACTTTTTGATGATTTACAGAAATATTACTTACAAGAAAGCCGCGGTATTGAGATTGCACGTTTTGGTGAGAAGTATCGCTTTTTATCCAAGGCATTTATTCATGAAGCTGCCAAGAAATTATTCCAAACCTCTACCGAAGCTAAGCTTTCTAATGCGGCTTTAGAGACATTGGCAATCATCGCATATAAACAACCAATCACACGTGTTGAAATTGAAGAAATTCGTGGCGTAGGTGCAGATGTAATGTTACGTAAACTGGTGGCTAGAGGTTTAATTCAAGAAGATGGCCGTAGTGAAGCAGCTGGAAGACCAATTTTATATTCTGTTACAGATGAATTCTTAGATTCCTTTAAACTATTGAGCTTAGATGAATTACCAGAGCTTCCTCAATTCGGAACAGAAGATGCGGATAATGGGGAGTTATTCCATTCTTAATGGAGATGAGGAATAGATTCATGTTAAAGAAATTAATTCTTGTATTAACGCTATGTTTCCTGGTGGGTTGTACTACTCGTCATAACACTTCAGTGACCCGTGATACAAATCGTGTATTAGACGCAGGAAAAGTCGCTTCCCAATTACTACGAAAATTAAACCTATCAGACTCTATGGAACAAGTAAGCGATAAGGTTATGGATAGTGTCTTTATGCAAGGTGAAGATTTAACAGATGATAAGGTTGCCTATCTTGCAAGCGATAAAGGAAACTCGAATACTATAGCTGTTTTTGTGGCAGATGAAGATACAAGTGTTGATGTACTCCGCCAACACTTACTAACATATTTAGATTCACAAAAAATAACGATTGAAAATAATTATCCAACCGAAGTATTTAAGATATCAAATGCAGTTTTGGAGGATAATGGTAGAGTTGTTGTGCTAGTTGTGGCTGATAACATTGAGGATGCGCGCAAGTATGTAAATGACATACTTGAAAAATAAATCAGGCAGTTGTTTCTAATGGAAAAAGGAGAGAGGCTATGATTGAAAGATATTCCCGACAAGTAATGCGTGATGTATGGAGTGAAGAAGCAAAGTTCCAGGCGTGGTTAGATGTAGAAATTCTCATTGATGAAGCTTGGTCAAAGCTAGGCGAAATTCCAGCTGAGGATGTTGAAAAGATTCGCAAGAATGCAAAATTTGATGTAAATCGTATTCTGGAAATTGAGCAAGAAACAAGACACGATGTAGTCGCTTTTACAAGATGTGTATCTGAAAGCCTTGGTGAAGAAAAAAAGTGGATTCACTATGGTGTCACTTCCACTGATGTGGTAGATACAGCCAATGGTATTCGCTTCAAGAATGCAAATAAGATTTTACGCGAAGATATTCATACATTTATGGATATTCTTAAGATAAATGCTCTGAAATACAAAGATACAGTCATGATGGGTAGAACACATGGTGTACATGCGGAAATCACAACCTTTGGTCTTGTGTTTGCGCTATGGTATGAAGAGATGAAACGGAATCTAGAACGCTTTGAACTTGCATGTAAGGATGTTGAAGCTGGTAAGATTTCTGGGGCAGTAGGAACATTTGCAAATATTCCTCCATTTGTACAAGATTACGTATGTGAAAAGTTAGGTATTCAAAGTGCCGCTATTTCTACACAGGTGTTACAACGTGATCGCCATGCACATTACTTCGCAATTTTGGCCTTGATTGCCTCATCCTTAGAACAGATGGCAACGGAAATCCGTCACTTACAGAGAACGGAAGTTCGCGAAGCAGAAGAACATTTCAATAAAGGACAAAAGGGTTCTAGTGCAATGCCACATAAGCGTAACCCAATTGGCTCAGAGAATATTTGTGGTGCAGCAAGAGTGATGCGTGGATATATGCTAGCAGCATATGAAGATATTCCACTATGGCATGAAAGAGATATTTCTCACTCAGGTGTAGAGCGTATTATCTGTGCTGATGGAACAGAACTATTGGATTACATGTTAAATCGCTTTGGAAGAATTCTAAAAGATTTAACAGTATTCCCAGAAAATATGAAGAAGAATATCTGGTTAACAAATGGTGTTATCTTCTCTCAACGTTTCATGTTAAAACTCATTGAAAAGGGTTGGTCACGTGAAAAGGCATATGATACGGTACAACCACAGGCAATTAAAGCATGGGAAAATAATCTCAATTTTAAAGAGTTGATGTTAGCAAATTCTGATGTAACAAGCACCTTAACATTAGAAGAAATTGATGATTGTTTCGACCCGATGTACCATGTACGTAACGTTGACACAATCTATAAACGTGTTGGAATTATTTAAAATTACAAGATTAGAATGAAGGCTGTATGGATGAATTTTCATACAGTTTTTATTTATGAAAATAACAACAAAATGTAAAATATTTAAGTTATTTTTAATGTAGTTGCATTAGAGAAAAACAAAATTCTTGAGAATTAAGGTAAACAGGAATATAATGTTAAAATAAACTAACCTAGAAAAATGCCTGGGTCACAAAAAGAAAATGAACAATCAAAGGCACTGATTTGATGTATAAA
>JABZLU010000190.1:0-2542 GCA_015256605.1 Solobacterium sp. | reverse complement strand
TCACCCGGTTGTGCATATTCAGGAGCATCATTTCTTGCAGTTGCAAAATGCATATTACCTAGACCACCCTTACCACCACGAGCAATCAATACCTTTTGTCCTGGTTTTGTAAGGTCAGCTAAAAGATCACCATTAGCCGCATTACGAATCATCGTTCCCAGTGGAACAGGCACAATGATATCATCCCCTGATTTACCATGCATTTTTTTGATTAATCCTGGCATACCATTGCCAGCCTTAATCTTGCGTGTAAACTTTAGCTTCATTAATGTTGTTTCATTGGTATCAACAGCGAACCAAATATCGCCACCTTTACCGCCATCACCACCAAAAGGTCCACCATTAGCGTAGAACTTCTCATGGCGCCAAGCAACACAACCTCTGCCACCATCACCTGCTTTTACATGTAGTTTAACCAAGTCAATCATCAAGGAATCTCCTTTCCTTTAAAAAAGCTCCTGAACCTGTCAGGAGCATTCCATTACTGTTTAAATTAAGCTTCTTGAGGATAAACAGAAACCTGCTTCTTATCCTTGCCAAGACGCTCATACTTAACGATACCTGCAGCTGTTGCAAACAATGTATCATCTCCACCGCGCATAACATTCTTGCCTGGGTAGATCTTTGTGCCTCTCTGACGATAGATGATAGAGCCAGCGTTTGTATACTGACCATCAGCCTTCTTAGCACCTAATCTTCTGCCGGCAGAATCACGGCCGTTCTTTGTGGAAGATACACCCTTCTTACTTGCAAAGAACTGAATATCCAGTGTGAACTTCATAGTATTTACACCTCCATTTTTTTAATTTTAATAAAACGTTGATTCTGTTGTTGAACTGTCTTTAATTGAATAATCCCTGCAGATAGTAACAAATCACTTTCTGCTGTAGGATTATCAACCTTAACTTGAATTAGATTATCACCAACTTTAATATTCTTAATATCAGTTAATTCATCTAATGCATTCAACAACCCGAATGTAATACCGCTAACTGCTGCACATACCAAATCTTTACCACTTTCTGCAGAACCAGCGTGACCGCTAATTTCTAATGAAGTAATGTGATTATCATGCTGCGTATAACGGATATCAATCATGAGACTTAAGCCTCGATAGCTTCAACTGTCAACTTTGTATATGGTTGACGGTGACCCTGCTTACGACGAGTAGAGCCCTTCTTAGCCTTATACTTGAAGATATGGATCTTCTTTTCCTTGCCTTGCTTTACAACCTTGCAAGTAACCTTAGCACCCTCTACATATGGAGTACCAATCTTTGTAGCTGCGTCACTAACAAGAACTACCTTGTCGATAACGACTGTGCTTTCTGGTTCAACATCTAACTTTTCAACGAAGATAGACTGACCTACTTCAACCTTAAGTTGCTTTCCGCCTGTTTCGATAATTGCGTACAATTTGAACACCTCCTGACATTTATCATAAGACGCGCCATCAAGGGGACTTACGTACTTAACCCTTTCCTGAGCGGTTACAGACCTCGACAAGAGGGCTGATAACATAGATATACTACATGTAAAGTCCTTTTACGTCAATGATTTCTATTAAATTAACACCTTTAACTTATATTATTTGTGTCGTTATTTTGTGATGATTGTTTCTCGTTGAACAATATCACTTTTCCCTTTGAGAAAATTAACATTAAGACTAACATAAATACTGCATAAATTATTAACCAAATCATAAAGCGCATCCAACCATTTGAAAGGACGAAAATAGGTAATACATCAAATGGGATATCATAAACGTAAAATATATACTTCTTTTTCCAAATACGATACAGTTTAGGCAAAATTACCCATAAGATAATTAGAATCGTATTGCTAAAATTAGTAATATCAATATCTCTCATATCTTTCCCTCATTGTAGATAAAGTCTTTGTAAGTTAATTATACCAAAAGAAAATAGGTACTTCATTACAGAAATACCTATCGATCATCATTTATTTTAAAGCTGCGTAAATACGCTTCACGTATTTCATACGCTCATTTTCTGCACAGTTAAAGAGTGATGTAAATAATGCAAAAATCTTTAACTTCGCTTTTGTGTTATATGTATCATCTTTTTCAACTTTGACGATTGTTACGTTTGCGATATCCAATAGTTCTTGTTCATCCATTGTCGCACAATGTTGCATCTTTTCATTGAATTCATTGCGAATATCTTGATTATGCTTTGCCATAGTTTCACCTCTCTATAAGAAATCTTCTTCTTTTTTCACTGCTTGTACATTCACAGTTTCTAGTGTATCTACCGCCTGTTGTAATAATGTTTCATAATCAAATTTTGATTCATAGTAAACACTCTTATCTACAGATGGTTTTGTGACTGGGTTTTTTGGATCAAAAATCGTACAGCAATCCTCAAACGGTAAGATCGATGTTTCATAAGTTCCAATCTTACGTGCCAAATCAATAATTTCAATCTTGTCATAACATACAAGTGGTCTTAGGATTGGCATATTTGTAACTGTATTAATGCAATTGATACTCTCGAGTGTTTGGCTAGCTACCTGCCCTACAC
>JABZLU010000018.1:0-10612 GCA_015256605.1 Solobacterium sp. | reverse complement strand
TCTGTGAGTTTGGACATGACGCGTATCCGCCACCTTGCATCTCTGCTGTATTATTGATAATTAGAGCATTCGTTAACTTTAATTCTCCATTTTGAAATGATGAAACTGTATTATTAAATCCATTGACATAAATTCCACCACCTCCAAAAGCAAAATTACCTTGCCCTGTTCCAGTCATTATATTATTCGTGATATAACCGCCGGAAATCGTAGCAGTCGCATTACAGCCTGTAAATCCTGCTTGTACAAAGATGCCACCACCGCCTGTACCAGAGCGATTATCATCAATCATTCCACCAGTCATGACTAAATTATCTTTTCCATTTGAAGCTGAGTTTGTACCAAGTGAAATACCTCCACCCATTTCATCGGACCGATTATGACGAACAATCGCATCACCACTAATTGTTGTTGTATTGGTGCCATTTAAATACGCAGACCAAGAAGCGATACCACCACCTGCCGCAATCTGACTACCAATAGATACCGCATGATTATTTTCAATTACACCACCAGACATATTAAAGTTCGCATTACCACCCAGATAGATAGCACCACCCCAGTTTGCTTGGTTATCATGAATATGTCCACCTGTCATATTGACTGTAGCAGCTTCGATAATTAAAGCACCACCTGTACCAATATTCGAATGTCTTACTTCACTATTCCGTAATACTGTACCATCCTGTATCGTGGCAGTCGCATTCGCTGCTCTTACTAAAGAATATATAGAACCGGGCATTATGACATTATCTTTATTTCCATCAATTGTAATATCATGGAAAACAGTATCTGCTTGTGTTTGCAACATGTAGTTTGCAAATGCAGGATCACGCTTTAAGATTGCATTTGTACCACTTAATGTAATCTCCCCCGAAACCGGCACCGTGCCAGTTACCCATATCGTAGAGATTGATTGATTTGCAGTTGCAATCTCCTTCGCCTTTTCAAATGTCTTTACTGCATTTACAGCGTTACTGCCATCTTTCGTGTCATCTCCATTTACACCATCTAGATAAATCTCTGTGATAATCGATGGTGTACGTAGTAATGTAAGAGTTGTTGTAATGTCTGTTGTTTCTTCTGTACTTTCATCTTCCGCATTTACTTGCCGTACGCTAGTAGCGAAAGAAATCATGAAAACAACTACCATAAGAGCTATAAAACAACAATACTTCTTATGCAATAATCTCAGAATCATCATATTTCCCCCTTTAATGATGTAATATTCTTTATCATTACGTAAAAATTATTACTATTTGTTAAATACAGTATAGCCTATAAACATAGTATTTTTAAGTAATTGTTGAAAATAACAAGTTTTATACAATGAATTTGTGAGAATATGAAAAAATCTTGTCTGTATATACAAACAAGATTTTCATGTTTTATTTATGCAATATCTTCGTCCGGATGTTTTTCATCAAAGTCAACGATTTGGCTATGTCCTGCCTGTACTGCTAAAGCAGCTAGGTCATTAACGTTATGAATATAACTTCTAGCCATACTTGCTTGTAGAACCATTCCTATATTCAAACCAGCTACCACATCGATATTACATTCTGCCGCATATTCTTTGGCAAGTGTACAAGCTTCACGATAAGTTGTACTATCCTGTACATCCGCCATGATGAGGATATCGCCACTTTGTTTCATGGATTCAATTGCAGTACGTAATCTATTAATGAATTGATCAACAGTCTCTTCTAATAGAAAGGATACGGTGGTATAGTCTTCTAACTTTCCAGAAAGAATTTCAACTGCACTACTTACACCTTCTGGGAATTTGCCATTACCAGTAATGATCAGTCCAATCATAGTACTACTCGATTCCATTTGGATTCATTTGGGTGAAATTCCATGAATCCTTGCACATTTGGTCAATGTTGTACTGTGCCTTCCAACCTAATAATTCTAATGCCTTTGTTGGATCAGCATAGCATTCCGCAACATCTCCTGCTCTACGTGGCAAGATTTCATATGGTAACTCTCTACCACATGCCTTGCTGTAGGCTTGAACAACCTGTAATACACTATATCCGTTACCTGTACCTAGGTTTACCTTTTCAACACCCTTATGCTCTAAAGCATATTTAACAGCTGCGATATGACCATCTGCTAAATCACATACATGGATGTAGTCACGAACTCCTGTTCCATCAACTGTATCATAGTCATTTCCAAATACACGAACCTTCTCACTAGTACCAATCGCAACACGAGCGATATAAGGTACTAAGTTATTAGGAATACCATTTGGAACCTCTCCTAATAATCCACTTGGATGTGCACCAATTGGGTTGAAGTAACGTAATAACATGATGGACCACTCTGGATCTGACTTACTTAAATCCTGTAAAATCATCTCATTCATTAGCTTTGTAGAACCATATGGATTTGTTGTGGATACTGGGAAATCTTCTCGAATTGGGCAAGACTCTGGAGAGCCATAAACAGTTGCACTAGATGAGAATACAAGTGTCTTACATCCAGCTTCCTTCATTGCCATATATAGGTTTAAAGAACCAGTAATATTATTTTCATAATATGTTAATGGAATTTCTACAGATTCACCAACTGCCTTATAACCCGCAAAGTGAATGACCGCATCAATCTTATTCTCCGCAAAAATCTGATCTAATCCCTTGCGGTCTAAGATATCTGTCTTGTAGAACTTTGGCTTTTTACCTGTTAGTTTTTCGATACGGTCTAATACAACTTCTTTGGAGTTGTAAAGATTATCTAATACAACGACGTCATACCCTGCATTCATTAAAGATACGCAAGTATTTGAACCAATAAAGCCAGTACCTCCCGTCACAAGAATTGTTTTCATTTTATTTAATCTCCTCTACTTTATAAATAATTTGGAAATATCGTTCCATGTCGCAAATATCATAACACTGATTAACAGTAGCCAACAAATTATCATGATAGCTGTCTTTAATTTTTCATTAAACTGACGTTTTGTAATCCATTCAAGTACTGTAATCACAACCTGTCCACCATCTAGTACTGGAAGTGGTAATAGGTTGAAAATACCGACATTCAGGCTAATTTGTGCTACCAACATCATATACGCGCCAAAGCCAAGACTTGCATAAGTAGCAGTGGCTTGATATATTCCGACAGGCCCAGATAATTGATTCAATCCTTTACCTCGTACAAGGTTTAGTAGTGCCTGTACTGTCATTGATGTTATAACCTGCATCTCAACTAGACCATAATACCAACAGTTCAAGATATTAATCTTTACCTGCTCTCCTGCTTTCGCACTGATACCAAACATATAGCTATCTGTTTCTTTATTGTAGGTTGGTGTAACCTCAACGGTTAATGTTTGGCCATCACGCAAGATGGTGAAAGTTTCTGTACCCTTATTATCACCGTTGAACGCTTGGAATTCTAAGAATGTCTTTGGTTCAACGGATGAGCCATCTTCTTTAACAACTTTAATAATACGGTCTCCAGCCTGCAAACCTGCCTGTTCAGCTGGGCTATTTTCTAATACCGTCGCAATCACAGGTTCACTTGATTTTGTAAATGTACCAGTGTTTAACAAGAACATAGAGAAGATAACCCATGCAAGCAAGAAATTCATTGCGACACCTGCAAGCATGATACAAATCTTCTTCCATGGTTTTTGATCTGTAATTCTTCTTCCCTCAGGAACCTTTACATTCGGATACGCCTCATCCCCTTCGGTTTCACCTGCCATTGCGACATAACCACCGATAGGTAGTGCACGGATAGAGAACTGTGTCTCTTTTCCTTTCCGTGTAAAGATAGCTGGTCCCATACCGATTGAGAATTCAAAACAATAAACACCAAATGCCTTGGCAACTAAGAAATGTCCGAATTCATGAATCGTTACAATAATGGAAAGTAATACGATAAATAAAACTGCTGTCATTGGTTCACTCCTTGTATTTGTTGATATGCGAAGTCTCTTCCCCAACGATCCGCATCAATTAAATCTTGTACTGTATTGACGGATTGATATGTTACAGTATGCACTGCATTTATAACAATATCTTCAATTGCTAAAAACGAAATCTCTTTCTTTCTAAATGCAGCATTTGCGACTTCATTTGCGGCATTCATGACAGCCGGAAGATTCCCTCCCTTTTTACCAGCTTCATAAGCTAGTGCTAGTAATGGGAACCTTTCTAAATCAGGCTTTGCGAAATGTAAGCACGCAACCTCTGTTAAATCTAATGGTTTTTCCAAATCAAGCGGATAGCGATGTGGCCATGTTAATGCATACTGAATTGGCAAACGCATATCAGGTGCACCAAGTTGTGCCATCACACTATGATCTACATATTCCACCATGGAATGAATGACTGACTCTGGATGCATCACCACATCAATACGATCATAATCAATATCAAATAAGTAATGTGCTTCAATGACTTCAAATCCCTTATTCATCATATCCGCACTATCGATTGTAATCTTGGCACCCATCGCCCAGTTAGGATGCGCAAGAGCTTGTTCTACCGTAACATCCTTTAATTCTTCTCTTGTCTTATTGCGGAAAGAACCACCTGAAGCAGTAATCAGAAGTCGTTTAATTTCTTTATGTTCATTTCCTTGTAAGGCTTGGAAGATGGCAGAGTGTTCACTATCAATTGGATATAATGATACACCATATTCCTTGATTGCCTTTTCGATTAATTCTCCACCAACAACCAGTGTTTCCTTATTAGCAAGTGCGATATTATGACCAGTTTGAATTGCATGTAGCGTTGGCAGAAAACCAACAAATCCAACGAGAGCATTTACTAATAAATCATAGTCTTTCATTTTCGCAAGTGTAGTCAAGCCATCATCTCCATAGTAGAAATGAATATCCGGATATTGAGAAACTAACTCTTGCATATCCTTTTGTTCACATACACATACATGTGGTACACGAATCTTTCCTAGAATTTCTTTTAAGACATCGATACGATGACCCACACTGATTCCAACTAGCGAAAACTCATCTGGATGTTGTAAGACAACATCGATTGTTTGGGTACCAATTGAACCGCTGGCCCCCAATAACATCAAACGCTTCATTTTAGATACCCCATAAGATCATCAAACCATTAAAAGCCATCAGGCAGAAAATCAGTGAGTCAATACG
This sequence comes from Solobacterium sp., assembly GCA_015256605.1. GTDB lineage: Bacteria > Bacillota_I > Bacilli_A > Erysipelotrichales > Erysipelotrichaceae > Bulleidia. Next base: position 5,478 of record JABZLU010000018.1, on the reverse strand, counting down.
GTCAAAGATACCACCATGTCCTGGCAAAATATTTGAAAAATCTTTAATACCAAATCTACGTTTAATTGATGAGAAACTTAAGTCACCAATCTGTGCAACTGCAGGAATAATCAAACTAGCAGAAATCACAAGTTCTTTTGGTAGATATGTAGTTACTAGTAGTCCCCATAACAAGGCACCAATCGCACCAACAAGGTATCCACCAATCGCACCTTCCACCGTCTTATTTGGTGAAACATGGGGAATTAACTTATGCTTTCCAAATAGAGAACCAGAAAGATAGGCACCAGTATCACAGAAGAAACAACCAATTAACACAAAGATAATTGTTAAGAAACCTGTTTTGGCACCATCTTGATAAATGACTGAAATACAACGTAAACCCAAGCCCAATAAGATAGACATCAATAATGTATACGCTGTTAAATCGCTGCTTTCATTTTTGCGTAATAACTCTGTAACAAATAGCACAATCACCCAAATTGCAAGGATTGCTGGAAACATTGAACGGTTGATATAGTACATTGCCATTACAGCAGCTAATGTCATGAAAGATAAAAACCAATGTTTCTTTTGATCAGTTAACGATGCAATCTCAAGAGAACCTAATGCACTTACAAGAATCAATAGCGCTTGTAATAGATTTCCACCAAAATAGAGCGGTGGTGCTACAACAAGAATAATCACAAACGCAACGATTGTTTTTAATTTCATTTTAGACATTCTTAACTCCTCCAAATCGTCGATCACGATTTTGATATTCCTCTAAACAACGCTTTAATACATCTGGTGTAAACTCTGGCCATGACTCTGGCACAAACTCTAACTCCGCATACGCAATCTGCCATAATAAATAGTTCGAAATCCGCTGTTCGCCACTTGTGCGAATTAAAAGATCAACTGGTGGGAAATCTTTGGTCATCATATATTGATCAAAGTCTTCCTCTTCGATATCCAGTGTAGCCTTTCCATCCACAACATCTTGGGCATACTTTCTAGCCGCAAGTAAAATTTCTCTTCTAGAACCATAATTCATACAGATATTAAGCGATAAGCCATGATTATCTTTTGATTCTTCCTCCGCATCACGCAATACCTTTTGTGTTGCCTTTGGTAACATATCCAATTCTCCAATAATACGCATACGGAAGCCCCTATCTAAGAACTCCTGCATATACTTCTTGAAGAAGAATGCTGGTAATTTCATAATGTAGTTTACTTCATCCGCTGTTCGTTTCCAGTTCTCAGTTGAGAAAGCATAGAGTGTAAGATATTCAATTCCCATCTCATCTGCCGCAATTGCGATGGTACGAACATTATCACTTCCTACAAGATGTCCTGCTGTACGAGGTTTTCCCTGTGCCTTGGCCCATCTACCATTGCCATCCATGATAATTGCTAAGTGTTTACATGTATTCATATCAATTCTCCACTAACTATCTTATTATACCTTTTTACTACAAAAAAATCAGCCTGTACACAGACTGATCATAAAGGATAACTTTGCGATTAAACCTTTAACACTTCAGCACTCTTAGCAGCTGCTAAATCATCGATCTTCTTAACATACTTATCAGTAAGCTTCTGAATCTCGTTTTCGCAATCCTTCTGAGTATCTTCATCCATTGTCTTATCCTTCTTTACAACAGACATAGCGTCACGGCGGATATTACGGATTTGAATCTTACATTCTTCCCCCATCTTATCAACCTTCTTTGTCATTTCCTTACGAGTATCACCTGTTAACTGTGGAACTGTTAAACGTATAACTGTTCCATCGTTAGATGGCGCAATACCTAAGTCTGCTTCATTACATGCATGTTCAATAGCCTTTAAGCTACTTGGGTCATAAGGTTTGATAACAAGTGTACGACCTTCAGAAACGGATAACGCCGCAATCTGGTTGAGTGGTGTTGGGGAACCATAGTAGTCCACTTCAACACGGTCTAACATCTTAACGTTAGCTGCCCCTGTACGTACTGTATTTAATTCTGATTGTAGATGTTCGATAACTTTGTCCATCTTTACTGCGCTGGAATCAACGATTGCGTATGCCATTATTACTTCTCCTCCTTATTAATGATTGTTCCAATCTTTTCGCCCTTCATTGCTTTGACGATATTGTCTTTCTCATTCATGTTAAATACCATGAGTTCCATGTCATTATCCATACACATACTTGTGGCAGTGGAATCCATGACCTGTAATCCTTTATTTAATAGGTCCATATATGTTAGATGTGTATACTTCTTCGCATTTGGATCCTTCTTAGGATCTGCACTATATACGCCATCTACACTATTCTTTGCCATTAAGATAACTTCTGCTTTAATTTCACTCGCTCTTAAAGCTGCAGTCGTATCGGTTGAGAAGTATGGACTACCAGTTCCTCCACCGAAAATAACAACTCTTCCCTTTTCCAAGTGACGAATCGCTCTACGCTGAATAAATGGTTCAGCAACCTTAGACATTTCAATACTTGTCATCACTCTTGTATCAACACCAATACCTTCAAGAGATGATTGTATTGCCAGAGCATTGATAACAGTTGCTAACATGCCCATATTGTCGCCTTGTACGCGATCAATTCCTAATCCTTCAACTACTTTACCGCGGATGAAGTTACCTCCACCAACAACGATAGCAATTTGAATTCCTAATTTCTGTGCTTCTTTGATTTCCAAGGCAAGATTTTGTAAAATGCTTGGATCAAAGTTCTTTTCATTCCCTGCTAAAGCTTCTCCGCTTAGTTTCAACAGAACTCGTTTATACATGATGTTTTTCCTCCATATGTATTTCTATAGTATTATAGCATTGCTAGAAAGAGTTTTCATTCCTTTTTATATATGTTTAAATGAGAACAGCGAGGTTATTCTATGACACAGTACGCAATTGCTGATATTGGCTCCAATACCATCGTCTTATTAGTATATGAGATGGTTGATCATTACCCTACACCTATCCTACACATTTCTACTCCAGCACATCTGATTGATTATGTGAATGAAGATAGAATTATGTCAAAAGAAGGTATCCTAAAAGCAACCGAAGTATTACAATCTTACACAGATAAGCTAGATGAGATGCATGTACAATACCGCTTTGCGGATATTACAGAACCATGCCGCATCCAAAACAAAGAAGAACTTGTACCATCCCTTCAAACAACAGGATGGGACATCTACCCACTTAGTGGAAATGAAGAAGCACTCTACGATTTCTTAGGTACAAAGTATTCATATCCAAATCTTACAGATGGAATAGCCTTTGATGTAGGTGGCGGCTCAACAGAACTGATTTCATTTGAGGATGGACAACCTATCGATGCGATGAGCTTCCCGCTTGGATGTGTACGTTTACGACATCTACCAATTGATACACCAGAATGTGCGAAAGAAATTCTTTCTGCACGCACACGATATCCATCTTTAAATACTACATGCGAAGTACTCATTGGTATTGGTGGAACAATGCGTGCAGCTGGCAAAGTATATCAAGCCCTCTTTCAAGAAGAGTTAATCATTGAAGCTACCAAACTTCAAGAAATCTTTGATAAACTATGCATGCATGATTCTATCTTTGAAGAAGTTATGAAGGCAAATGTTGACCCAAGTCGACAACCAGTCTTCTTACCAGGTCTACACATGATTTTAGAGATTGCTAGAAGCTATCAAGCAAAGCGTATACTCATATCAAAAACAGGTATCCGTGAAGGTTTCTTAAAAATTAGATTAGATGAAAAAAACGAGAGGTTATAATTCCTCTCATTTTTGTTGTTCAGCAATCTTCTCTGCAACGTACTTTCCAGAAGTAAGTGCCCAACCATTATTTGCACCGGATGGTGAGTCACTACCCATTACTCCACCGATAATCTCTCCAGCAGCATATAGTCCTGCAATCGGATTACCATCTTTGTTCATAACTTGTAGATTATTATTTACATCTAAACCACCCATCGTAGAAGCATAACGTGCTTTCTGCTCCACAATATAGTATGGTCCATCTCCAATCGGTGTTTTTAGATAATCAGGATTTCTTTGGAAGTCCTCATCAACACCAGAAGATACATAACTGTTAAATTTATCTACTGTTTCCTGTAGTGCCTTACCATCAATATTAGCTGCTTTAGCTGCTTCTTCTAGTGTCTTTCCACTTGTGAAGATTGGTTCAGTAGAACCATTATTAGCTACATACTGATCAATTGTCTCTTCTGTTAACCCAGCATTCTTTAATTTTGTCTTCCATACCGCAAATGATGCAGAATCCATCACTAGATACAATGTCTGATTTTTTTGTTGCTGCAAAACATTTAAGATATCATGATTAGAAGCCTTTTCGTTTACAACGCGCTTACCATCTTGATTCACTAAGATTCCATTTGAAGAAAGAATAGGAATATTTCCTGCAATTGTTGACTTTGCATGTTTTGGCGATGTTTCAACACCATTCGGATATTCTTTAATATATTCCATATGTGTTGTATTAGCATTTACATCTCGTTTTGCCATTTCAAGTCCTTCGCCCATACTGGAATCTAAACCATAGAATAATCCTTCCTTTGCAATTGCTGGCAATAGTTCTGCATTATTGCCATAACCACCACTTGCTAGGACAACTTGTTTTGCTTTAATCGTATATTCTTTTCCAAGGTTCGTTACTGCTTTCACTCCAACAACTGTTCCATTTTCAACGATTAATTCTTTCACAGTTGTATTTAACAATACCTGAGCACCACTATCTTCTACAGCTTGTGCTAAAACTTTAGCAACACCTAAGCCACCACCTTGATAAGCAAGTTCTCTATTCTTACTGTATTCAGCCAACTTATGAAGACCAGCTTCTTCATTGTAACTTACATGAAGGTCACTCATAAGCCAATCAGTCGTCTGTCCAACATTCGCTGAATATATATCCAACAGTTCTGTATCATTTAGATTCCCACCATTTTTTAGGAAATCTTCTTTCATAGAATCAGCAGAATCATCTGTAACGCCCAATTTCTTCTGTGCTTCTGAACCTTGCACTACTTGGTTACCGCCAGATACACGAATTGTACCTCCTAATGATGATGTTTTCTCAACAACAATAACTTTCTTTCCTAGTTGTTCTAAACGTGATGTTGCGACCATACCAGCACCACCTCCACCAACAACAACTACATCAGTTTCAAGTGATTCCTTTTTTCCTTTCTCTTGATTAGGAATGTCATTCTTAAATGCATCAGGATCACCGCCTGCTTGCTTTACAGCATCTTTAACAGCTGCTGTAATCGCAACAGTCGTGTAGGTTGCTCCAGAAACTACATCTGGCTGTACCGTTTGATATTCAACTATTTGATCTGGGACTTGTGTCAGTGCAGGAGTCGCAAGACCTTCCGTTTCACTATTTTCCAGTACTTTGACATCTGTAATTTTATTCTCAGATATCGTCGTTTCCACTTTTACAGATCCATTATGACCTTCTTGAACACTTGTATAT
>JABZLU010000189.1:0-2549 GCA_015256605.1 Solobacterium sp. | reverse complement strand
ATGTAATATGGCACAAAAAATCCAATTGCCAGTTATCTTTTTGAGTGCATCTTCTGACGAAGAAACAGTTGTTAGAGGATTAAATATCGGTGCAGATGACTATATTACGAAACCATTCCGTCCAAAGGAATTACTCTCTCGTATCAAGAATGTCTTACGTCGTCACGCAGGTCATCAAACGATTATTCTTTTGGATGACATACAAGTTGATACTGAAAAGGCAATTGTAAAAAAGAAGGATACAATCATTAATTTATCTGCACTTGAATATAAGCTACTCACACTCTTTATTGATCATCGTGGTAAGCTACTTACAAGAGATCAACTCCTCGATGAGATCTGGAATATCGCAGGAGATTTTGTGAATGATAATACGGTAACGGTATACATCAAACGCTTGCGTGAGAAAATTGAAGATGATCCTACAAATCCCAAGATTATTAAAACAGTGCGAGGACTAGGATATAGGATGGACTAATATGAAGTATTTACGTAATCAAGATGTTCTTCGTGAGATACTCTTATCTTTTGTGATTGGAGTTATATGCTCGCTTGTCACATATCCACTGATAGGTGGATATGCAATCCTATTCCTATTATTGGCGCTTGTACTTGTAGCTGTACATTATTATTTCTCGATCAAGCGTTATCAACAAATCGCTCAGTTAAGCTTATCGTTAGATAAAGTGTTACATGGTAGTGCAATTCAGATTGATGATCAATACGAAGGGGAATTATCCATCCTAAGTGATGAAATCTCAAAGATGATTATCAAACTCAACGAACAAACAGAACTACTACAGAAAGATAAAGTTCGATTAACCAATGCAATCGCAGATATCTTTCATCAGATGCGGACGCCACTTACATCGATTAACTTAGCGTTAACCGTTTTAAATGATGAGCATCTTTCAAATGATAAAGCACTCTATTATCGTCGCGATATTAAGAAACAACTAGAGAAATTACAGTGGTTAATTGAAACATTACTGAAGATGTCCAAAATCGATGCGAAGACTGCTATCTTCCATCGACAAGAAATACTTGTAAAAGATATCTTAACTAAGGCAATGGAACCCTTTGCAATTCCAATGGAATTGAAAGAACAAAAGTGTATTCTGAACTGTTCAGATGAAAAGATGTTCGTTGATGATCAATGGACAATGGAAGCGTTCAGTAATCTTATCAAGAATGCGATGGAACATACTCCAGATGGTGGTATGATTCAACTGAATGTCAGTGAAAATCCATTATACACAGAAGTGATTGTGCAAGATAATGGAGAAGGGATTCCGGAGGAAGATATCCCATACATGTTTGAACGCTTTTATAAGGGTAAAAACGCAAAACCGGAAAGTGTAGGGATTGGTCTAGCATTTGCCCGCATGATTATCACTGCTCAAAATGGAACTATCAGTGTTAAGAATCATACGGATGGTGGAGCTTGCTTTAGTGTACGTTTCTATAAACAAATTATTTAATCCTGTGAAAACAGGATTTTTTAAATCTTCCAAATTGTCATCATTGTGTCACATTTGCTTTTTATACTGTAGATATAGGGAGGATTTTCATATGGAAGTCTTACGTATTGAACACTTAACAAAAATATACGGGAAAGGGGAAAATGAAGTAAAAGCCCTGGATAATGTTTCGTTTACGATTGAACAAGGTGAGTTTGTGGCGATTATTGGTCCATCAGGATCAGGTAAATCAACTCTATTACATATGTTAGGAGGGGTTGATAAACCAACACGTGGAAAAGTATTTGTAGGTGGACAAGATGTCTATGCGCAAAACGAAGAACAACTTGCGGTATTCCGTCGAAGAAAAGTTGGTTTAATTTACCAATTTTATAATTTGATTCCTGTACTAAGTGCAGAGGAGAATATCACATTACCTGTGTTAATGGATGGAAAAGAAGTTAACAAAGAACGCCTTGAAGAGTTATTGAATGTGTTAGGTTTACAAGAAAGAAGAAAAAATCTACCAAACCAACTTTCTGGTGGTCAACAACAGCGCGTATCCATCGGAAGAGCACTCATGAACGCTCCAGCTATCGTACTTGCGGATGAACCGACAGGAAACCTCGATAGTAAAAATAGTCAAGAAATTGTTGAACTATTAAAACTATCAAATAAGAAATACCAACAGACAATGATCATCATCACTCACGATGAAAGCATTGCCTTACAGGCAGACCGTATTATCTCAATTGAAGATGGAAAGATTACAAGAGACGAAAGAATCCGTGAGGTGTAATCATGAGTATATTTACAAAACTTACACAACGTTATCTTTCCAAGAATAAGACCAGAACGATTGTAACTTTGATTGGTATTATTGTATCTATGGCGTTATTTACAGCTGTGATTGAAGGTGCATATAGTGGATATCAATTCTTGAAAAATCGTGAGATTGCCGTAACGGGTGAATGGCAAGTTATCCTAAATGAAGTTGATGAAAAAGGCTTAGAAGAAGCGAAGGAAAACCAACAAATTGTAAAATACGAAAACGTGTATACGCTTGGTTGGGCGGCTGTTGATAATGAA
>JABZLU010000188.1:0-2577 GCA_015256605.1 Solobacterium sp. | reverse complement strand
CTCTTCTGTCCTCCAGATAATTCCAGCGGACTCTTTTCATAGTTTTCTACACCAAGTCCAACTAACTTGAGCGCATCTTTTGCCTTCTTAATCGCTTCTTCTTCCGTACATCCAAAGTTCTTTGGCCCAAACGCAACATCCTTCAATACAGTTTCCTCAAATAATTGATATTCCGGAAACTGGAAGACAAGACCTACATCCCCACGCAAAGACTTTAACTTCTTTGGCGTCTCCTTTGCGCTAATCGTTCGATCAAGAATATGAATCGTTCCTTCAGTTGGTAACAGTAGCGCATTCAAATGTTGAATCAGTGTACTTTTACCAGACCCTGTCTGGCCGATAATCGCTGTAATTTTATTTTCTGTAATATTGAGGTTGATATCCTGTAAGGCATCATATTGATAAGGTGTACCGGTGCTATAGACATGTTTTACATGCTCGAATGTAATTGGCATAATTCTTCCACCAGTCCTTCCTGTGTAATATGTGATGAAACATGCAGACCACATGCCTGCAATTCCTCACTCAACTTCAAGCTAAAAGGGACATCAAGCTTCATCTTCTTTAACTTTTCTGGGTCTTTGAAGACTTCCTTTGGTGTTCCTGTGATTGCCACATGACCACCATCCATCGCAATGACATAATCACTCTTAGCAACTTCATCAATGTCATGTGTGATGGAAAGAATCGTTAATTTACTTTCACCATGTAGTTCAGTAATAACACGTTTGATTTCATCTTTTCCCTGTGGATCTAACATGGATGTTGCTTCATCAAAGATGAGAATCTTTGGTTTCATCGCAAGAACACCCGCAATCGCAACACGCTGTTTCTGACCACCACTTAATCGTGTAGGTTCTTGATTCAGATATTTCGTCATACCGACTAAAGCTGCGTTTTCTTCGATGATACGGTCCATCTCTTCTTGTGGAACACAATGGTTTTCAAGTCCAAAAGCGATATCATCTCTCACCGTTGAACCGATAAACTGGTTATCTGGGTTCTGGAAAACAATACCGATATCGGAACGAATCTTATTTAAGTTTTCTACATTTAATTCCATGCCATCCACCATGATAGAACCGGAAGCCTTTTCTAAAAGACCCGCAATCAACTTTGCGATTGTGGATTTCCCACTACCATTGTGTCCAATAATTGTTGTATAGGTCCCTTCCTCGATTGAAAAGGAAACTTCATCAATTGTCTTCGCACTTTCATCATATGCAAAACTGAGATTTTTTACTTCAATAATCCCCATGTGCTCTTATCTCCTGTACATCTTACGCAGCTTTTATATCCTTATAAAGCGTGCATATTATATCATTCTTTATCACTTACACTCAAACTACAGCCCTGAATCTCTTTAATTTCTACAAATTTCTTACAATCGTATAAAAAGTTGAAGCTTTCACTCCAACTTATTTCTTATGAGAAACTGTTTGAAACTACTTTTGAATGGAATAGTTTTGGTAAGTACCATTTAATACAGCTGCTTGATTTGCGACATTTAAGATATCGCTGATGATAGCGCCATCCTCTACAAATAGTTTCTTTGTGATACCCTCTTGTGAGCACTCATAGCCTGCGGCTGTCATAATATCTGCGAATGCTTCAAAGTTCTTTTCGCTATCGAATGATACGTAGTGATGAATCGTAACAAGTGTATCTGGTTCAAACATACCATTTAAAGAAGCTGCTTCTGTTAACAATTCTTCTACGAAGTCAGGATTGAGATATGGATATACACCACATACTTCCTGTACTTCAACGGAACGATCACTTGCGTCATAAGTAGGCTGTGCTACACCATCTCCATCTGAAAGAGTTATAAAACGCACTTCATTATCATCGTCTTCTTCTTTATTTTCTGTGTCTTTCTGATCCTTTAAAAGTTTTACCGCAACGACTGCACCAATTCCGACAGCCACCGCAAGAGCACCAAATAGTCTATTAAACATAGTTGTCTCCTCTCTGTCTCTCTATGCCATATTTTAGCACATCTCACTAAAATACCCTAACAGAAACCTCATCGTTTTTGTTCTAAATAAGTCATGATACTAACCGCATTTGAGGCAGCACCTTTACGAATCTGATCTCCACAACACCAAAGACTAATACTATTTGCTCGACTTGTATCTTTGCGAACACGACCCACGTAGACAATATCTTGATTCGATGTCTCAATCGGCGTAGGTACATGGTCTTCAATCAGTTGTACACCAGGGAAGTTTCTAATTGCTTGACGAATTGCATCTAATGAAACTTCTTGTTCTGTTTCCACTGTCAAAGAGATGGAATGAGAACGATACACCGGCACACGTACACAAGTGCAGTTTACCTGCATATCATCCGCATGCATGATCTTACGACCCTCATTGTGCATCTTCGCTTCTTCTGTTGTATAACCATCCTCTAGGTATGATCCAATCTGGGCAATACAGTTATACGCAATCTGTGCTGGGAAGACATTTGGATGAACCTCTTCTCCTTTATCAAGTTCTATAATCTGCTGGCGTAATTCACGCATGCCTTCAACACCTGCACCACTGACAGCTTGGAATGTTGTCGCATTTACAT
>JABZLU010000187.1:0-2599 GCA_015256605.1 Solobacterium sp. | reverse complement strand
ATAATCAATCTTTAAATGTTGATGTATCTACAGGCGCAACACAGACTTCAAAAGCAGTACTAGAAGCAATCGGCAATGCGATAACAGCTGCCAATGGAAATGTAGAGGAGTGGCAGAAAGACTGTACTGGAAAAAACAAAGAGAAGGTTATTGAAGAAGAATCGGATGTGACGGTTGTCGGTGGTGGTGCAGCAGGTATCGCTACAGTGTTACGTCTGCAGGAGAAAGGATATAAGACAAGCCTAATTGAGAAAGATAGCGAGATTGGTGGTTCATTACGCTACTATGCCAATAGTGGACAAATTGTTGCAGGATCCACAAAGGCAAATCTAGAGGGTGTTGATACTGCAAGTACATTGGCCGAAGATATCACTGCTTATAGTAATCAAACAAATAGTCCAACTTTAACTCAATTATTTGAAGATCAGATAGGTGAAACTGTTGATTGGCAATCAAAGATTCTAGGAATTACATTTGATAAAAAGATAGGCTATGTGCCTACGGATGGTTTATCCTTAAAATCTGTCATGATGTATGATGAATCGAGTGGTGAAATCGATGACTTACTACAGAAAGAAGTGAAGGTATCTGGTTCTAGTGTTTATACCAATGCAGGTATCATTGGCTTGCGTTATGATGAAAGTGGCAAGGTTATTGGTGTAAGGGCGAAGAAGTCTAATGGTGATATTATTGAGACAACATCAAAGTATGTTGTTCTAGCAACAGGAACTTCTGCTGGAAATTTGAATTTGATTCCTGAGCGTGATCGTAATTCAAATTATCTAGGTCTTAAGACAAATACTGGAGATGCGTTAGCACTTGCAAGAGATGCTGAACATCCGTATCAGATAGAAGATGGTTCGGTGGTATATAACTATTTAGGCTATAGTGAACGTGATATTACATTGGATACATATCTTGCGACAAAGTCTGTTCTTGAAAAAGGTGTTGCGTTAGTCAACAATAGTGGAGAGCGTTTCATCGATGAGACAGAACCGTATAATCAAATCTCTGAATCGATTCATAACCAGAATAATGCGACTTCTTATCTTGTAATGAATGAGGGTGTCTATGAAGAATGGAAGAAGAAATTACTTACAACAGCCACTATCTCTAAGGCTGATGTAAAATATCTACAGTCAATGTATGGTATCGTTCCATTTAGTGGAGAAACATTAAGTGAGGCTGCACTTTCAGCTGATTTAGATGCACAGAAGTTAGTACAAACAATCAACTACCATAACTTAGAAATTGAAGCTTCTAGTACGAGTATAATGGGCAAAATTGACCCAGATGAACCTACATGCATTATTCCCCTAAATAAATATCGCTATGAAACAACAGGTGGTTTAAAGGTGGATGATCACTTAAATATTCTAGATGGTAGTGGTGCTTCAACGTTAAATGTATTTGCGGCAGGTAGTATTGCAGGAAATGTATTCGGTGAAAAGATGCCAGGTGGAGCAGGACTTGCATGGGCGTTTGTGTCTGGAAAGTATGTCGCAGATGAAATTGTAAGTGCCTTACAAGAAAAATAAATGAAAGAGTATGTATGAACTTCAATTCATGCGTACTTTTTTGATGGATTGGTTGTATCATTAATACGGTTTTACAATCCAAAAATAAATCTGTTATAGTATGGTACGCAAGGGGAAGTAAGATATGACAAATACGAATGAAAAAAAGATGGATTTCAAACATAGCATAGACTTTATACGCATTCTCATATATGCGGCAATCGTAGGCCTAGGTGCAGGTGCTCTTGGTACATTATTTACATTTAGTGTAAATTACGTAATACAACTAAGAGTTAATTATCCATGGCTCATATATTTCTTGCCTATCGGTGGTATTGTGATTGTGCTGTTATATAAACTAGCGAAATATAAGGATGCTGGAACAGATTTGGTAATTAATTCAATACATTCTGAACCGCATTTACCAGTTCGTATTGGACCACTGATCTTTATTTCTTCTGTTATTACACATTTATTTGGTGGATCTGCTGGACGTGAAGGTGCAGCACTACAGATTGGTGGTAGCGTCGGTAGTTTTGTATCAAAGACACTACGTTTAAAGGAAGAAGACAAAAAGACATTGATTATGGCTGGTATGTCTGGCTGTTTCTCGGCTCTATTTGGTACACCATTAACAGCAGCTATTTTACCACTAGAAGTAGTACATGTAGGGTATATGCAATATGCGGCATTACTTCCATGTGCTATCGCATCACTGGTTGGCCATAGTGTAGCTATCGCAATGAACCTAGTTGAGCCAATGCATCATATTGGTACAGTTCCTAATTTGGATGCAATCACAACGATTGCGGTGATTGGTTTATCACTATTGGCTGGACTTGTTAGTCGTCTATTTGTCTTTAGTTTACATAAGACACATCATATCTTTGCGATGATTGAAAATGCATATGTGCGTGCAATAGTAGGTGCTGTAATTATCATCGTATTGACGCTATTGGTTGGTAATCAAGACTACAATGGCGTTGGTTCGCAAATGATTGAACGCTCATTAAGTGGAGATGTTCCGATCTATGCATTCCTACTGAAGATACTCTTTACTGCAATAACGCTATCTGCAGGAT
>JABZLU010000186.1:0-2600 GCA_015256605.1 Solobacterium sp. | reverse complement strand
ATATTGCAAAGTCGATGCATATCGCAAAGAAGACAATTTATCGTTTCTTTTCGTCAAAAGAAGAGTTATTGATTGCATTATTGGATTATGGCTTTGAGAATATTCAAAAAGAGAAACAAAAGATCTTATCTAGTAACGATAGTATCGCAAAACGTTTAGAACAAGCTATGATTGCGATGCCAAAACAATATGCAAAGATTGACTTTCGCATGTTAGTAAGCTTACGGGATGTTTATCCTGAAGCGTATGTTCGCTTGAATGAACATCTAGAAAATGATTGGGAACCTATTATCAAGTTAATTAATGAAGGTATTCGTAAAAAAGAAATTCGTAAAATTAATACGTTTATACTTCGTCAGATTGTGACTGCTACGTTTGAGCAACTCTTATCTACAGATCAGTTGCAAGAAAGAAATTTAACTTACGCCAAAGCTTTAAAAGAAATGATGAATATCATCATGAAAGGAATTGTGGTGGATAATGATTAGAATCAATAATGATTGGGAATATATTGATCAATGGAATGATTCGTTTATCCTTGAAGGCACAGCGGATAAGGTTGTTAGATTGCCTCACACTGTACAAGAGATACCACTACATTACGCTAATTCAGATAGTTATCAAAAGATTGTCGGTTACCGTAAACGATTGTCGTTTGATCCATCTTTAAAAGGTAGAAGACACTTTATACGCTTTGATGGATCAGCTCATGAATCAACAGTGTATTTTAATGGTGAAGAACTGTATATTCATGCATGTGGATACACTGCATTTACAGTTGAAATAACAGATCAAATTCGCTTTGATGAAGAGAATTATTTAACAGTTAAAGTAGATAGTCGTGAGAGTTTAAATACACCTCCATTTGGCTTTGTGATTGATTATCTTACTTATGGTGGTATCTATCGTGATGTATGGCTTTATGATAAGCCTAGATACTTTATCAAAGATGTATTTGTGATGACGAAGTCTTTAGATACAGTTACTGTGTCTTTACAAACGGAAGGGATTATTCCAGTTGATACATATCAAGTAAAGATATTTAACTTTGAAGATGAAATTATCACACAAGAGATCGTAGCTATAAATAAAAAGCAAGTACAAATACCTGTAACAAATATTCATGCATGGTCTGTGGAATCACCGACGTTATATCGTTGTGTTGTAGAACTGGGTGAAGATAGTTATGAAACAACTTTTGGATTTCGTACGATACGATTTGATGAAAATGATTTATACATCAATGGTCAAAAAGTATTCTTGAGGGGTCTGAATCGTCACCAGTGCTATCCGTATATCGGTTATGCGGCTGTTGATTCTTTGCAAGAGGAAGATGTACGTATCTTAAAGGAAGAGTTACATGTAAATGCGGTACGTACTTCACATTATCCACAAAGTCAATCATTTATCGATGCATGTGACCGCTATGGTTTGTATGTATTTACGGAGATTCCCGGTTGGCAACATATTGGGGATGAAACTTGGAAACAACAAGCAATACAGAATACAAAAGATATGATATTACAATATCGAAATCATCCTTCTATTATTCTATGGGGTGTAAGAATCAATGAATCATTAGATGATGATGAACTTTATACAAAGACAAATGAGATTGCTAGAAAATTAGATCCTTCTAGACCAACAGCAGGTGTACGATATCTTACTAAGAGTCATCTATTAGAGGATGTTTATACATTTAATGATTTTTCACACCATGGTGATAATAAAGGTGCGCTAAGTAAAGGTGAAGTTATGGTTGATACACATCATCCACTCATCATCTCTGAAGCCAATGGACATATGTTTCCAACGAAGAGTTTTGATACACAAGCAAGAAGGCAAGAACATGCATTACGTCATGCGCGTGTATTTAATGATGCGATGGCTGACCATCAACATACTGGAGTTTTCCAATGGTGTATGTTTGATTATGCAACACATAAAGATTTTGGCTCTGGTGATCGGATTTGTTATCATGGCGTGATGGATAGTTTCCGAAATCCAAAACTTGCGGCTAGCGTATATGCTTCACAACAGGATGAAGAACCAATCTTAGAGATTAGTACTTCAATGGATATTGGCGATTACAATGCAGGTAATTTACCAGATTTTTACGCATTTACCAATGCGGATGAAGTGCGTTTATACAAAAATGATCAGTTTGTTTCTGCGTTTTCTACATCTGAGTATTCTGGTTTAAAGCATGGTCCTATTCGTATCGATGATACGATTGGAGAACTTCTTGTAGAAAATGAAGACTATACTTTAAAACAGGCGGATGATATACGGAAATGCTTACTAGCAAGTAAGAAGTATGGTAGTAACTTACCGCTACGTTATCGTTTGTTATATGCGAAGATGATGTTTCAATACAACATGAAGTACAGCGATGGTGTCGCTCTTTATGGAAAATATGTATCAGGTTGGGGTTCGGATTCAATTACTTGGAGATTTGATGCAATCAAAAATGGAGATGTTGTAAAGTCTATTATCAAACGACCATCTGATAAATTACATCTATCGTATCAAGTTTCACGTACAGCACTCATTGAAGGTGATTGTTACGATATGTCTGCGATTCGTATTCAAGTTAAGGA
>JABZLU010000185.1:0-2600 GCA_015256605.1 Solobacterium sp. | reverse complement strand
ATCCTATCTTTTCCCATGCAAGAATATCTTCTTCATGTTTAGAAAGTATGCATGCCATCAACAACGGTGCAGTCAATAAGCATCCTGTCTTATGTTCGTGAATTCTTTGAAGCATGGTCCAATCAATGACTTTATTTTCAGCTTCTAAATCTAGCTGTTGTCCATATACCATTCCACTAGGACCGGCCATTTTTGAAAGAATAGAAATACATTTTATAACTATATCACTATCTTCGTTTGAACTAGCCGCAACCTCAAATGCATACGTTAATAAACCATCACCTGCTAAAATCGCAGTAGCTTCATCAAATTGCTTATGACATGTTGGTAAACCTCTACGTAAATCATCATTATCCATCGCTGGTAAATCATCATGTATAAGAGAATATGTATGTATCATCTCTAATGCACATGCAAACGGATTTCCAATCTCCGGATTAACACTGTACCCCTTTAAAACAGTGTAAAGAAGATGAGGACGAATTCGTTTCCCTCCAGCGGTTAATGAATAAAGCATTGCAGATTTTGTTGTACTATCTGGAAGAGAGTTTATATAATTTTCCAGAAGTGACTCAATTTGCATCGTCATTCTCTCCATTTTTACGAATTACATCATTGATTTGTGATTCAAACTTTTTTAACTTTGTATCACAAGCCTTTACTAATTGAAGACCTTCTTCAAATAATGTAATCGTTTCATCTAAAGGTTTTTCATTTTCTTCAAGATCATTGATAATTTGTTCTAATCGATTCATTGATTCTTCAAATGATTTATCCTTTGTTGGCATGACTGTCCTCCTTTGTTTGAACGATAGCATCTATTGTACCATCTGCCAAACGTATATTAATTTCGTCACCAATGTCTAAATAATCTATTGAATTGACGACTTTATTCTTCTTATAAGTAACACTATAACCACGATTTAATACTAGTAGTGGTGAATATGCATTTAATAACGACATATTCTTTTCTAATCTTGTTCTTCTTTCATCTGCAGTGATACTTAATGCATGTTCCATCAGTGATTGATATTGAACAAGTAAATTCTTATTAGATTGAACGCATTGCTTTGCGTACATTAACAAACGTTGCTTATCTTCTTGTATTGTTTCATGTAATGATGAGGAACGTTCTCGTATTAGCTGCGAAAAGCGATGAAACTTATCATTTAGCTCATGTCGTTTATCAATAGGCAACTCTTGAAAACGCATAAGCTTTTCAGCCAAATAATCTAAACGTGTAATAGAATCACGATATAAACGTTCTGGTTTAGTAAGAACTGGCTGACTTGCATTATATACAAATCGTTTTTTCGCATGCATGAATGTATTTCTCATAGCACTCAGCAAACGACTTCTATAATTTTGCAGAGTAGCTAGAACCTCTTGCATATCAGGAACAGCTGCTTCAACTGCACCTGTTGGTGTGTTTGCACGATAGTCAGACACAAAATCAACCAACGTAAAGTCAATCTCATGGCCAATCCCAGTAACGATTGGTGTCTTCATCTGAGAAATATAACGTGCAAGAGTTTCATCATTAAAACACCATAAATCTTCAATTGATCCTCCACCACGAACTAACATAATTACTTGGTGATTACCATCATCCGCAGCTTGTAAAGCTGTAATAATTTTTGGCGCAGCATCCATACCTTGTACAGGAGCTGGATATTCGGTGAGTTTTGCGATAGGCCAACGTTTCTTTAATGTAATTAATGCATCTTCCCTTGCGGCAGTATTATTACCCGTCACAAGAGCAATATCCATCGGATACATCGGTAGAGGTTTTTTTAAACTTGCATCAAATAAGCCTTCCTCACTTAGCTTCTTCTTCAGCAACTCAAACTGTTGATATAATTGTCCAATACCACTACGCTCCATATTGGTCGCAATCATCTGCATACTACCATCTACAACATAGACACTTACATCACCTTTTAATACGACTTTATCTCCGTTTTCAGGCTTAAATCCTAACTTTTGGTTTGCCGAAGAAAACATTACACATTTCAAAGTCGCATGATCATCTTTTAATGAAAAATACCAGTGGCCACTATAAGGCATACGAATATTAGAAATTTCCCCTTCAATCATAACTCCATGTAGAACTGGATTTTCATCCATTACTTTCTTTAAGTAATTTACAAGAGTACTAACTGGGACAACTCGTCTACTCATATTACATCTAATACGCTGTTTACTAACTTATATGTATCAGAGTTACAGTAACGTTTTGCTAACTGAACAGATTGGTCAATAATAACAGCAGACTCCGTTTTCTTTAAATCAAACTCAGCGCATCCATTCAATAAGATAGCTTTCTCAATTAAGCCTAAACGTTCATAAGACCAGCCCATCTTTAAGACTGCGTTAATGTATTCTCGATAGCGTTCTTCATTTTCAATTGATGTTTTAATGACATCAATAAAATATGGGTCGATTTCACTCTCATCAACTTTAAAAACATCATTGATAAGTGCGTGAATATCTCGTTGAACGATCAGGTATTGATATACCGTAATCATTGCGTTTTCTCTTTGGTCATGACGATTCATTTTTCTATAATCTCCTAACATATATTTTACCATGTTCATTCC
>JABZLU010000184.1:0-2617 GCA_015256605.1 Solobacterium sp. | reverse complement strand
AAGAGCGAAGTAGAAGAAACTGCTGAGTAATTCGTTTACAATATAGAATGTTAATAAGACGCTGCTCGCGTCTTATTTTCAAAAGTGATTCAGGAGGTATGAATATGAGCGAAAATGTGAATGTTCGTGTACCTGTCGTATGTACTAGAGGAATCGTTGTATTCCCTGGACATGATGTAATGATTGAAGTAGGAAGACCAAAATCAATCAATGCCGTGAATGAGGCGGGTGCCTCATACGACAGTATGGTTTGGCTTGTTTGTCAAAATGATATTATGGTAGACAATCCAACAGAGAAAGATTTATATACAGTCGGAACAATTGCGAAGATCAAAGTTGTACGTAAGAAAGAAGGTTTCATGCGTGTGACTTTTACTGGCATGCGTCGTGCGAAGTTAGCGAAACTTTACGATAGTAAAGAGCTAATGTATGCAGATGTTACTCCATTAACCGATTCTTATGGTGATAAGAGCGAAGAATACGCATTGGTGAAAAAGGTAGTTGATAAATTAGAAGGGATGGCGCAGGTAGCTGCAGTATTTCCACCTGAGGTTGTACAACAGTTGTCTCTTGGTGTAAATGCCGAGACATTGGGTGACCAATTTGGTCAATACTTTAGTTTATTTGACCAGGCAACTCGTCAGCGTTTGCTAGAAACAACAAACATCAATGATCGTTTGTTATTGATTGTTGAAGAGTTGGAAAAACAGCAGCGTTATTCTGAACTAGAAACAGTCATCAATGATCGTGTTAAAGACCGTATTGATGATAGTCAAAAGGAATACTATCTACGTGAAAAGTTAAAGGCTATTAAAGAAGAACTTGGTGATGTATCTAATATGACAGATGATGTCGCTGAGTTACGTGAACAGATAGAGAAAAATCCTTATCCAGAACATGTTAAACAAAAGGCACGTGAAGAGTTACGTAAATATGAGATGCTTCCTCCAGGAAGTGGAGAAGCAAGTGTTTCTCGTAACTATTTAGATTGGCTATTAACAGTTCCGTGGTGGCAAACCACAGAAGATATTGAAGATTTAAAGGCAGTACGTAATGTTCTTGATGAAGACCATTATGGTCTTGAAAAAATCAAGGATCGTATTATGGAGTACTTAGCTGTAAAGCAGATGACACAATCTCTTAACAGCCCGATCTTGTGTTTAGTAGGTCCTCCAGGTGTTGGTAAGACTTCTTTAGCAAAGTCGATTGCGCGTGCGTTAGGTCGTAAGTTTGTGAAGATGTCTGTAGGTGGTGTGCGTGATGAAGCAGAAATTCGTGGTCATCGTCGTACTTATCTTGGTTCAATGCCAGGTCGAATTATTCAAGGAATGAAACGTGCTGAAGTATTGAACCCAGTATTCTTAATTGATGAATTGGATAAGATGGGTGCTGACTATAAGGGTGATCCAAGTGATGCAATGCTGGAAGTTTTAGACCCTGAACAAAATGCAGTATTCTCAGACCATTATCTTGAAGAACCATATGATTTATCTAAGGTTATGTTTATTGCGACAGCAAACTACTTAGAAAATATTCCTGGTCCTTTACGTGATCGTTTAGAGATTATTGATTTATCTTCCTATACAGAACTTGAGAAGGTAAGCATCGCCAAGGATTATTTAGTACCAAAACAACTTAAGAATAATGGTCTAAAACCAGCACAGTTTAAGTTAAAGGATGCAGAGATTCTATACTTGATTCGTCATTACACACGTGAAGCGGGTGTTCGTCAATTAGAGAGAATTATTGCGTCATTATGCCGTAAGACTGTTCTAGCAATTTTACGTGATAATAAGAAATCAATTACTGTTACCAAGAAACAAATCGGTGAATGGTTAGGGAAGATTATCTTTGAATATGGTAATAAAGAAAAGAAGAATCAAATTGGTTGCGTAACTGGTCTTGCCTATACACAGTTTGGTGGCGATGTACTTCAGATTGAAGTAAACCACTTCGAAGGTAAAGGGAGACTTGTTATTACGGGTCAATTAGGAGATGTTATGAAGGAAAGTGCATCTATTGCGCTTGACTATGTAAAGGCTCATGCGAAAGAGTTAAATATTGACCCTAAATTCTTTGATTCCAATGACATTCATATTCATGTGCCAGAAGGTGCAGTTCCAAAGGATGGTCCTTCAGCTGGTGTTACTCTAACAACTGCGATTGTTTCTGCACTTACAGATACACCGGTCTATCGGGATATTGCGATGACTGGTGAAGTAACACTGCGTGGTAATGTATTACCAATTGGTGGCTTAAGAGAGAAGTCGTTAGCTGCACACCGTGTTGGTATTAAGAAAGTCTTGATTCCAAAGAATAATGTTCGCGACTTAGATGATGTACCAGAAACAGTGAAAAAGGCAGTTACATTTATTCCTGTTGAGACTGTTTCTCAAGTGCTTAGGGAGGCGTTGGTACACTAATGCAGTACCATGATGCATTCCTGCTAAAGACAGCAGCGTTAGAGACACAGTGGCCTTTGAGTGATTTACCTGAAATTATCTTTGTAGGAAGATCGAATGCAGGAAAAAGTACACTCATTAACGGCTTAGTGAATCGTAAAAACTTAGCATACTCTGGTAAAACACCAGGTAAGACAAGACTTTTAAATTTCTTC
>JABZLU010000183.1:0-2623 GCA_015256605.1 Solobacterium sp. | reverse complement strand
GGAAGATACCAACTGTAATTCCAATTTACTATGGTCAATGGCCGTAATTGCACGGTCAGTTTCAACTACAACAGATTTGTTAGAAGCAGGTGCTTCCTTAATCGTTGATTCTTCTTCACTTATATCTTCTTCAATATCCTCAACAGCCGACTCAATTGTGTACCGCATATGCATTGTGCTAATTGCTTGATAGCCACTTTCAGTCATCTTTTCTAAAGATACTGATATATCTGCAGTTTTTTCACTTTCATTATTTTGTGGTGGGATGATGACAGGAATGGATACACTTGCTTGCCACTTTTCCCAATCAAAAGTAGTCGGATCTACTATCTCTACGATTGTAAATACTAGCTTGTAATCCGGTTCAATATCACTACCTACGTTCTCGATATTACCTTCTAGCTTCATAGTTTCATCTTCGATTGAGAATTTCTTATCTTCAATTTTTGTATTATCTTCTGTGATATATGAGAAAATCTCTGGTAAATCGAATGTAAAATAATCTCCAACTTTCCATTTTGCATTTTCATTCGATGAAATCTTTTTTAAATCAATACCTAGATAATAAATATTATCAAAATACAGCAGACTGTTTTCTGGATAGTTTTCTTCAATCTCTTCATTCTCTTTCAAATATAGCCTCGTAAAATCAATTTGGTCTGAAATATCGTCCACATCATTGGCATGCACAGCAAAAAATACTGAAAATACTGGCAGTAACATCGATACCACTAGTATCCACAATATCATTTTTAAGTGATTACTTTTGCCCTTAAAAAAGAGACTATGCATTTTCAACAAAGTTTCTCCTGCATCTACCGAAAAGTCGGGTATTTTCACAAATCATTCTAAAATTGGCCATTCTATGATAAATAACTTGCATGCATGTTATATAATACTTGGTTTCCAAATATGCAATTGCCATAATATAGCCTTTACTGTATCGTATCTTTGTTATATCAAGGAATAGGCATTTTAGCAAGAAATTTAGTTATGATTACACTTTGTTTATCGACTGTTTTTAACTTCCTATCGTAACTATCAAAACACAAAAAACAAGACTTTTTATGTATCAATAAAACACAAATATCATTTTTTAAGTACAAAAATGACTAGTAATTTAGTTACTAGTCACTTGTTTGTATATTTATTGATATTTATGCCTCATAACAAATATATACAGGTATCCCATCATCGATACAGAGAATACACACAGATACCAAGAGACATTGAGCGAATCGTCCGTCTTTGGTGTAGAGATACCCACCCAACGGTAGACGTGTGTAGTATCCCCGTTAATAGCTGTACTTGTGGAAAGATATACATATCCATCAAATACCTCCGGGCCAAATGTTCCATAAACTCTTTCCTTAATTGGTGTACCATCTTCGGTTACCCAATTTGTTTTCACACGGTATGTATAAACAAATTCCAATAAATTCATCTGGTCAGATGAAAGAGTTAGATTCTTACTTTCATAATCCACTGCATAATCTGGGATAAGTTTGCCATATCTAAAGAGTACCGTAAATAAGTTATCATTTCCTGTATCTTCTTGTGCAAGAACCCTTCCTTGATCATCGATATAACGAATTCTCCAACTTGTCGGTTTGCGGCCAACCCACTTTGCGTAGATTGTCATATCATACGCAATTGACTCATTGATATCAAAAGGTTGTGTAAATGCTGGATCTTTATACCATCCATCAAACCAATATCCATCCTTAGAAGGAATGTTTGGAATATCCTTATGTACACTAGACATCTTAGGAATCGTTACCAGTGCAGGTAATACAGAAGTAGCGCCATTACTTACAACCGTAACGTTTACCCGTGGTTCTTCCCATCTAGCATATAAGAAACGATCACGATTAGACATTGTCGCATTATCTTTAAGCTTAGTACCCTCTTTGAACGTATCAGTTGTATACCAACCTGTAAATACATAGTGTGCTGGCACATTACTTGGTCTTGCTGGATTATTCAGGATATTTTGATAGTTAGATAATGGTTCCCCATAGTAGAGGTTTAATACTGTACCATCCGTATTTTCTAAGTGAAGATTGTACTTATTACGTGTTTTATATATGTGCATATATGTCTGACCATCACCATCATAGTCGTTTACCACTTGATTATTGTTGTATACAACGATGAGTGAACCACCAGTATATGCAGTTAAATCAGGGTTGGACGCATTAACATCTGTAGTGTAATCATCTACCCCATTTGTCCAGTAATAATATGAATAATTAAATGCGTCTGTATTAGGGAAATATACGCTAAACATACTGTAGGTAAGTGTATCCACATCCCAAATACGATTATTTGGATTTCTTGACCATGTGCCATCTGGGTTTTGTTCATGATAGATTACATGAATTTTCTTTGGACTTGGAGGTACTGCTAATTTTCTAGCATGGAATTCCAAATGATATGGATCAACATTAAAGAATTGTTGTTCTGTAAAGGTAGGTGGTGTTTTATCATAGTGAAAACTTGCATTATTTGGCGCAGACCATAGATAGGTTTGGTCAATGCTAAAAATACCATCTGTCTTATGTCCATAGATTCCTTGATATGACTCACGTCGCTCTTCTGTATTTGTCGTGAAGTTGTAATA
>JABZLU010000182.1:0-2632 GCA_015256605.1 Solobacterium sp. | reverse complement strand
GAAGAACTCTGCAATAAGGTAGCAATTCTGCAAAAGGGACGTTTGGTGGCTAATGGAAGGACCTCTGAAGTTAAGGGGGCATTCAGTTTGGAACAAGTATTTATGGAGTTACAGGATGATGACTAATATTCTTTTGCTTTTAAAAGTACATTTTCATAGCGTACTTTTTGTGATGCAAGAGCCTCTGCACCATAGAGTGCTGTCAACTTATCGTCTAATTGTCCCAACTTGACTGCGTTTATGATTTCTGTAATGACCATTGTATCCCCCTTATTATTTAGCCATTTTTTCAAATGCATTTCGAGCCGCATTTTGCTCTGCTTGTTTTTTAGATTGTCCACTACCTGTACCAAGTACTAGCCCATCAACTAGAACATTCATGACGAATTCTGGTGCGTTGCTAGGTCCTGTTTCACTAACTAGCTCATATCTCACTGTTTGTCGTGAATCAGATTGTACATATTCTTGTAGCTTTGTTTTATAGTCATGAATCACTCCCACATCCTCAGGATGTGCAAGTCTTGGTGTAATCACTTCTGAAAGAATGTTATCAACCGCATCCATTCCTTGGTCTAAGAATAATGCGCCAAGGAATGCTTCAAACATATCTGCGATAATCGCATCCTTGTTTCTACCACCTGTCTTCTCTTCGCCAGAACCTAATAATAAATAATCGTTGAGATGTAGTTGGCGACCATAAATTGCTAATGCTTTTTCACATACAAGTTGTGCACGTAAACGAGTCATATGACCTTCACTTAGGTTCAATGGATATATCGCATTACTTGACCATAGTTGTAATACTGCATCTCCCATAAACTCTAAACGTTCATTATCATTCTTACTCTTATGCTCGTGTGCATAACTAGAATGTATAAAAGCCTGTTGTACCATCTTTTTATTATTTACCTTGATATGACGATTTTCTAGCCATTCAATAATATTCAAAATAACACCTCCTAATCCGCATATTCCGCATTTTTTTCATTCCGCTTTTGAACGGTTTCTAATAATATCTGATAATCCGGATTATCTGCAGATTCCATCACTTTTAAAGCGTCTTTTCGCGCTTGATTAATCATTGCGGTATCCTCAACGATATTTCCTAAAATAAAGTCTGGAACACCACTTTGTCTAGTACCAAGTATATCACCAGGCCCACGCAAACGTAAATCTTCATACGATATCTCAAAGCCATTGTTCGATCTAACAAGTACCTCTAAGCGTTGTAATACACGTTCATCTTTACTAGCTGTTAATAACCAACAATATCCTTGTTCACTACCACGTTGAATACGACCACGTAACTGATGTAATTGGGATAGTCCAAATCGATCTGCATCATAAATAATCATTCCTGTCGCATTTACAACATTAACCCCAACTTCAACGACAGTTGTAGATACCAATATCTGAATGTCATTCGTATTAAATGCCTGCATGATTTCCTGCTTTTCATCTGTGGACATGCGACCATGCAAACATCCTACTTTATACTGTGGAAATAGTTTCTGTATTGATTCTGTCGTATCATATACATTTCTAGCATGATACTCTTCATTTTCATCAACTGCAGCACAGATGACATATAACTGTCTTCCACTTACAAGAAGACTTTTTACATCATTCAAAACTGTTCGAAAACTATTCTCTTTAACAAGTGTTGTAACAGGCGTAATTCTTCCTAACGGCATAGTCTCAATCGTACTAACATCCATATCTCCAAATAGTGAAGCCGCAAGCGTTCTAGGGATTGGTGTAGCACTCATCAAAAGAAAATCAACTTGCTCACCTTTTTGTTTCAAAGATTTACGCTGGGCAACACCAAAACGCTGTTGTTCATCTGCTATAGTTAATCCTAAATTATGAAATGAAACACTATCTTGAATCATACTATGTGTACCAATCAAGATATCAATTTTCCCAGAAGCTACATCCTCTAAAATCTCTTTCTTTTTCGAAGATGATAATGCTGAGTATAACACTTCTGTTTTAACGCCAAATGGCGCAAGAACCTCATTGACTGATTGATAATGCTGCCGAGCAAGAATTTCCGTAGGTGCTAACATTGCACCTTGATATCCGCTTAAGAAAGCCGCATATAAGGAAAGTGTCGCAACAACAGTCTTACCACAGCCAACATCACCTTGTACCAAACGATACATCGTATGTGTACTACCCATATCATATAGAATCGTCTCTAGTGTATCTCTTTGATCAGCAGTCATTTCAAAGCTAAGACTTTGAATTACTTGTTGAATCTTTTTTGTTGAAAAGATTTTTGGCTTCTTTGCAATACGAATTCCGTCTGTACTACGCATGAGTTGAATCGCAGTAAAGAAACGTAAAAACTCTGCATACTTTAAGGTGCGTACCGCTATCTGTACCTCATTCATACTACTGGGAATATGAATACAACGATAAGCAACTTTCAGTGGTAGTAATCGATATGCTTGTCGAAATTCATCAGGAATATCATCAATAATTTCATCCTGTAATTGATTTAGAACAGAATGAATAATTGTCTGTAATGTCTTTTGCCGTATCCCTTCCTTAATACTATAGATAGGCGTAATAGATGCATGTTCTGCTAAAGGCTTTGTATCATAACTAATCGCAGTAACTTTACTGT
>JABZLU010000181.1:0-2664 GCA_015256605.1 Solobacterium sp. | reverse complement strand
AATCATTGAAAGGGGAAAAACTATGAATAGTAATCATCGTCTTATAAAAGGAATACAGAGGCTGTTTACGTTTTTGTTATCATTTGTGATTGTAATCGCCGGTTTTATTCCTGGAAAAACAGTTGTTTGGGCTGAGAATACAACCGGTTTTCAATTTAATAAATTGATTGTGAAAGATTCATCTACTGGTGTTCAGGTTGCAGATTTATTAAACGGAGATATTCCAGAACTAAAAACAGGTGTCATTTACTCGCTGGATGTTGAATATGCAGTTCCATCGTCCTTGCAGTTTTCAAATACCTATTTTCATTTAAATCTTGGAAATGGAGCTTATATTACAACGCTTCCTGGTTCCACATTTACAGAAGGACCAATTACTGCGACTGGATTCGAGGAGCTTGTAAAAACACCAACCGGTACAGGCACTTCTCCATATGGATATCCAACGGCAGGGTCTGCACAGGCAAGAAATGGTGAATTAATCTACAAGACAAAGACTTCCTTAACCAATGTGGCTTCTGCTGGTGAAATTAGTTTTAGTATTGATAGTGCATATCTAAACCAAGATCCAAACCAAATTCTTACGAATTTAATTCAGGTGAGTTTAAGTACGGATGCGACTCCAACGGTGGATGCACGTTCTTTTAATGCAAAGTCTACAGAAGAATTTAGATATGATTTCTGGACGGATCAATCAACGGAGACGATTAATAAAGGTGATACTACAATTTCATTGATGGCATCAATTACGGGTGGCAAGTCATTGACAGAGGCTGGTAGTAAGACAACCGTTGAAATTGAGTATCCGAGTGATATTGAATTTGTTTCCCTTGAAGAGACACAACTCTATCATAGAAATGGAACTGTTGTATCTACAACAGAGAGTGGTGGTATTAAGACTACGAAACTAGAATGGGATGAGCCAGGTTCTTATTCTGGAACTCCTGTATTTAAGCCACATGTTAAGGTTCCTGCAAGTTCTACTCGTGCAAGTGGATCTACCTTTAATATTGTTTTAAGAAACTTTAAGAAGACGATTTGGGAAGATACGCCAAATGTTGATCGTACATCTAATAATGTTTCTACAATGATCGTGAGGATGATTGATGGAGTTGATCCAGAACAGGTAACCTCGCATGCCTTAACAGATACAGCAGTTAACTGGGCGTATCAAAAATATGATACTTATAACGTACGTTTAGGTTCTATGTTGATTAAGAATGAACTGACAACTCCAACAAAACCAAAGACGATTGAAATGACGATTGATGAGACGGATACTGCTATTATCCGTGGTGTAACAATTCCATATCATACTGATATGGTGTATGGAAATATCTATTGGACATCCGCCAGTGGTGCTAGTGGTGTAGCTAGTTCAAGTATCCTACAGAAGTCTAATGTTTCTGCGTTAATTACAAATACTGCACTAGGCTTAGATATCAATGATTCTATCAAGTCTATTAAGGTTGATTTGGGACCAATTCCAGCACAATATGATGGTGTTCGTCCACAACGTGACCTATTAGATACATGGAATCCAAATAATAAGTTTATTAGTGATGGTGAATACTATGGTTGGTCTTATATTCCAAACGGCGTGTACGGTAGCTGGAAAGTAGGTACAAACGCAGACATTAAGACAACTGTTAAATTTTATACAACAGGCACAACACCAACCGCAGGTGATACTTACCACTTAACGGGTAAGTCTAAGGCACCAGAAGTAAAAAATGGTGTTGGTACGATCAATGAGACGCAGATTCTTGGTGGAAATTCGTTTACGGTATCAGGACGTATCGATGATGCCAACTGGGATTGGAATCCACTTCAAGAGCCTGAGATTTATGTGATTATGCCGGAAGGTTTTACATATTCAAATCTACAGGTTACGGAAGGAACATTAAGTGCACCAACTTATGTAGGTGAGTTTGAAAAAGATGGTGATAAGATCAAGGTTTGGAAATATTCCATCGACATTGGCCAAGAGACAAGAGGTCAATACCAACCTAACTTTACTAGTAAGAATATGACGGTGAAGTTTGATGTTCATGCGGATAAGACCGTCAAGGTTGCGACTTATCACATCAATGATTTCTTAGGTATTACGACGAAGGACTTCGATGCGATTGGTGCAGTCATCAAACCGGAAAAATGGGACCGCAGTAACTGGAATACTGACAAATATACAACTGTATTTGGTACAGCGGTTAACTCTGGTAAAACGATGGTTTCCCTATCTGAAAGTACTGGTGTAAAAGTAAATCAAGCTGCAGAGGTAAACGCACATTCTTCCTTAATCGATAAGGATACAGGTGCAGAGCTTATCTATGATAATACTTCTGCGACAACAAAAGAAAACACAACAGTTGTACTGGAAAAGGGTGACACGACAACGATGCGTATCAAACTCAGAAATAACAGTGGACAACCAATTAACTACGCAAATGTATTTATTCCATTGCTCAATGAGAATTTAGACTTTGGCCCTTCATTTATGCCAGAAGGCGCAACCCAGTTACCACTGAAACTAGAAAGTGTGGAAGCGACACCTAACTTTGAAGTGAAATACATCAAGTTAAGACCAGGGAAAACCTATGCACTCAACCACGCCCCACAACCAAGTGATTACGATATCGTTACAAATCCAGCAGATGCCAATAT
>JABZLU010000180.1:0-2696 GCA_015256605.1 Solobacterium sp. | reverse complement strand
AGATTTACCTACACCATTTTTACCAACAATCGCAATCTTTTCCCCGGCATTAATATGAATGTTTACATTATTTAATACCGGTTTCCCTTTATCATATTCAAACTTCACATTTTGAAATGTAATTTCATATGGAATTTGTACTGTACTTCCTACACAATCCTCAATTACCGGTTTCAATTGATAAAACTCTTGGATTCGCTTTGCATAGATATCAATCTGATGAATATCTTTAACTTGATCAAATAATTCTGTTAAACAATCACTAATCTTGTTGATAGATAAGATTGCTGTTATCCAGATGGCACTGGCAAGTAACGAATTTTCCATTATACTCTTCAATAAGAAAAGCATGGACAATAACATCATAAAATGATATGCAAAGCCACTGAATACAGCCCATTTACAAAGGCTCTTTGCATAATCTTTCATATAACTTTCCTGTTGTGAGGTATTTCTATCATATTGTTTTAGAATAATATCTTTTAATCTTGTTGTACGAATATCTGCACTATACTCTTTTAAATAAAATAAACGCTGTATATAAGAGAATTTTCGATTGGTATGTACAATTTTCTTCTGCCTTTCAATATAGTACTCATTATATTTAAAATATCCATATGTTCTTAATATTGTCCCAATTAGAATTAAAGCTAAGATAATAGGATTAATTGTAAATAAAAGTAATGCTAAGGATAGTATTTGACCTATTGACGCAATACATCTGGTTAGTACCGAGAATGCTTTACTAGATTGCTCTGCAGTATGTTCTATTGCCCAGGTATAGTTTTCATAGAACTCTGATTTATCTAAATGACAATAATCTACTTTTGCGGAAAATTCATAAATTTCTCTGTTGATATTCGCCTCTACAAGGGCTTCTGACACATCTCTAAAGTAAATATTATACAAATCTTCAATCGCTGGAATCAAAAAATCAATTAGTTGAAATCCAATAATACCGATAATAATTTTTACAGCAGGACTCTTTGTATCGATAGAAGAAATAATAAATTCAGGAAAAATAACATCACAAAAATTTAGAAAAGGCACTAATATTCCAAAGAACACTAGTGAAAAAACAAAATATTTTTTTGCATATCTTCTATAAGGTTTTAATAACCATAACCAATTTTTCATGTAATAACTCTTTGGCATTGATGTGCCGATCCTTATATTATTTATAACATTATTTTGTAGAATCAAAAAGCAGGCTAGTTATAATAGTGCATCTCGTGCTCTAATTAACTATATCCTGCTTTTTAATTTATTTTTGGTGTTCTTTTGTCCACTCAATTGTTTTCTTTAAATACTGACCTGTCCAGCTTTCTTTGACTTTGACGATGTCTTCCGGTGTTCCTTGCGCAACGATTGTTCCGCCACCATCGCCACCTTCAGGACCTAAATCAATAATCCAGTCAGCACACTTAATTACATCTAGATTATGTTCAATGATAATAACTGTATCACCATTGTCCACAATTCTTTCAAGTACAGCGATTAAGCGATTTACATCATCTGTATGTAGACCGGTTGTAGGTTCATCTAAGATATAGATAGTCTTACCAGTTGGACGTTTCTGTAATTCACTGGCGAGCTTGACACGTTGTGCTTCACCACCAGATAGTGTTGTAGAGGACTGTCCAAGTTTGATGTAATTTAATCCTACATCAGAGAGTGTCTGTAATTTATTCTTGATCTTTGGATGATTTGCGAAGAAATCTAAAGAATCTTCCACTGTCATCTCCAATACATCATAGATATTCTTACCCTTATAGGTGCACTGCAATGTCTCTTCGTTATATCTCTTCCCATGGCATACTTCACATGGTACATAAACATCTGGTAAGAAGTTCATAGAGATTACCTTTACACCATCACCTTGGCAAGCTTCACAACGTCCACCTTTGACGTTGAAGGAGAATCTTCCTTTTTCATAGCCACGTAATCTCGCCTCCGGCGTCTTAGCGAAGATATCACGAATATCATCAAATACTCCTGTATAAGTAGCTGGGTTTGAACGCGGTGTACGTCCAATTGGATCCTGGTCGATCTGTACTAACTTATCGATATTCTCAAGTCCCTTGATAGACTTATATTTACCTGGGTTCGCTTTTTGTTTGCCAAGATTTTGTTGAACAGCTTTCATGAATACATCGTTGACGAGTGTACTCTTACCAGAACCAGATACGCCAGTCACAAGTACCATCTTCCCAAGTGGGAATTTTACATTGATATTCTTGAGATTATGTTCAGATACACCCTTCAGTTCTACAACCTTACCACTACCCTTGCGACGTGTTTCTGGCATAGGAATAACTTTTCTACCAGATAAGTATTGTCCTGTAATGGAGTTTAAAGAATTCTTGATTTCTTCTGGCGTGCCATTCGCAATGACTTCGCCACCATGAATACCTGCACCAGGTCCAATGTCCACAATCCAATCTGAATGTAACATCGTATCTTCGTCGTGTTCTACAACGAGCAATGTATTGCCTAAGTCTCGTAAGCCTTTCAATGTATCGATGAGACGATCATTATCTCGTTGGTGTAAACCGATAGATGGTTCATCTAGAATATACAACACACCAACAAGGCCAGAGCCAATTTGTGTGGCCAAGCGAATACGTTGTGCTTCACCACCAGAAAGAGTCCCCGCACTACGGTTCATGGTAAGGTAATCGAGGCCTACATTATTG
>JABZLU010000017.1:0-10681 GCA_015256605.1 Solobacterium sp. | reverse complement strand
ATACAAACGTTTGTGGTAACGTATCAGACAGCTACAAGTTAAGTGACCTCAACGATCAATTACGTGCTGAATTACTCACTGCTTTACAACCAGCATTCGGTAAGTTAAGCGAACAAGGTATCCGTTACTCTCAGATTCCAGCCCACACAACTGAATTAGCTGCAGCTCTGAACGAAGAACTCAGCAGTAAGTGGAGAGAAAAGCGTGGTATCGAAATCGTATCCTTCGGTGTATCTTCTATCAAGGCTGATGAAGCTGATGAGGAAATGCTCAAGCAAATGCAACGTAACGCTGCATACACAGATACAAACTTAGCTGCCGCAACACTTGTTGGTGCACAAGCACAAGCAATGCAAGATGCTGCCAAGAATGCTAACGGTGCTGCGATGGGATTCATGGGAATGAACGCTGCACAAAGTGCTGGTGGTATCAATGCTAACGCATTATACCAAGCAGGCCAGGCTCAAAAGGCTGCTAATAGCGGTGATAAGTGGTTCTGCCCAGAATGTGGTAATGAGAATCATTCAAACTTCTGCTCTAATTGCGGAACAAAGAAACCTGAATAACATTTAAAACGATAAGAACCCGTTCTATCGGGTTCTTTTTCTCAAGTGAAAGGGGAAAATCATGGCAAATAACGCTTTAACAAATTTCCAATGTCCAAATTGTAATGGTCCTCTTGCCTTTGATCCGGGATCCCAGAAGTTAAAATGTGGTAACTGCGGAAGTACTTTTGAACCTGCCGAAATCGAAGAACATTACGACAAACAAGTAGCCCTATCCATTGAAGAAGGTCAAAAAGAATACAGCGCAGAAGATACGCTACAGTGGAGTGAAGAAGACGCACAGAACCTGCGTGCATATAACTGTCCATCTTGCGGAGCACAGTTAATCGCAGATAAGAATACTGCTGCGACAAGTTGTCCATATTGTGGCAACCCTACGATTGTTCCCTCACAGTTCAGTGGCGCATTAAAACCTGACTATGTGATTCCATTCAAGATGAATAAGGATGAAGCCATCAAGAAATTGACCGACTTCTATGGTGGAAAACCACTATTGCCAGATGCCTTCAAGGAACGTAACCACATCGAAGATATCAAAGGTGTATATGTACCCTTCTGGCTCTATGATGGTACAGCGGATGTAGATATGGCCTTCCGTGGTACAATCTCACATTCTCACCGTGAGGGTGACTACACAGTTACTGTTACCGAAAACTACTCCATCCTACGTCAAGGAACCGTACAATTTAACCGTGTTCCGGCTGATGGATCAAGCAAGATGCCAGATGAGTTCATGGACGCAATTGAACCATACAACTATAATGAGATGATTCCATTTGAAATGGGATATATGACCGGATACCTTGCAGACCGATACGATGTAACTGCAGAACAAGACCGTAATCGTGTTAATACACGTATGCGTACTTCTTCGGCAGATAAAATTCGAGAAACTGTTAGAGGCTATCACACTCTATTCCCACGTCGTTCAAATATCTATATTCGAGAAGATAAAGTGCACTATGCATTCTTGCCAGTATGGATGCTTACCACAAAATGGCAAGGTAAGACATACATGTTCGCAATGAATGGTCAAACAGGAAAGATGATTGGTGATGACTTGCCAATCGATACTGGAAAATCTGTTCTTTATTTCTTCGGCATTCTACTCATCGGTATGATATTGACTGGCATACTGCTGTTTGTGGCATTTTAGGAGGTACGCATTATGAAGAAAAAATTACTAGCACTCGTTGCGGCATTCACTTTCTTGTTATGCATGTTACCAAGTCTCTTGTTACCAACAAGAGCCGATGCAAATGATTACATTGTCGATGAATATGGTTTATTAACAAATGCAGAAATACAAGCACTCAATAACATCGCAAAAGACTACAGTGATAAATATAAGATTGGTTTCTATATCCGTATTATGAATTCTCACGGTTCTCAGACTATCGAGCAATATTCCGAAAGTATCTTCAATTCCGAAGGCCTTGGAATCGGGGATGAAAAAGAAGGCATCATGCTAACTCTAACGATGGAAGACCATAAGTTTGATATTACAGTACACGGTAAAAAGGCGAATAAAATTTTCGACGCAAGAGCGAGAGAAAATATCGCAAGTGCCGTCGTATCTGATCACTTAAAATATAACGAATATGGAGAAGGCGCAAAAGTATTCCTTGATGAATGCTCAAGCACAATCGTTACACCTTATATCATCAAGGGTAGTATCACGGCAATCGTTCCACTCATTATTTCTATTGTCACAATCCTATTCTTTAGAAGTAAACATAAGACAAAAGGTATTTCACATGAAGCGTATGCATACATACCACAAGGCGGTCTAAAACTTCAAAGGGCACAAGATATGTATCTATACCGCTCCGAGACACGCACTTATAATCCTCCAGCTAAGAGTAGCGGTGGAAGTGGTGGTTTCCACTCTAGTAGTGGTGGTGGATTTGGTCATACAAGCGGACACTTCTAATACACCAAAGGCTTACCCATTCGGATAAGCCTTTTACTTTACCACTGCAATTGCAATACCATCCCCCACATCAAGGTGAAACGTTGTTTCAAAACGAGAATCTGTTTTGAGATATTCACGGAACTTTAAAATCTTACGAGTCAATTGTACGGTAGAACGATTTTGTGAAAGTTCAGGACATTCTACAATGCCATGAAACTGCAAATTATCGAAGAAGAAAACCGTACCCCTTCTAGCGTTTTTTAAGAAGTGTTCCATATACTTGCGATACTGAGACTTCGCAGCATCTATAAAAATTAGGTCATAGATCTTCTTTGTTTCAAATTGGTATGCATCTTGTAAGTATGCATGTACTCTATCCTGCAAACCTGCATGCATGATATTATTCATAGCTTGTTCATACATAATAGGATTAATTTCCACCGTATCGATGGTCATATCCCAACGCAAACTTGCCATCCGAATTGCTGAGTAACCTACCGCAGTACCAATCTCTAAGATATCGCGTATCCCTTCATGACTACGTATATATTCCAACAAGAATTCCATCCCATCATCCAACATGATTGGGACATGTTCCTTTCGTGCTTTATCGTGTATTTCCTGTAATCTAACTTCATCCATATAGACAGTATAATATATTATTTGCGTGCGGTACATGTTAGAATGTAAGGATAAAGAAATGGAGGGAGGCTCTATGTTAACGCTTGAATTTGTACGTGCTTTTATTGGTGAGAAAATGTTTGCTAGAGGTATGCAAGAGTATACTGAAGCCAATGTCTTTAACATGGAAATTACCGAGAATGATGAACATTACAAACTGATTACAGCTAATGTTCAAGGTGAAGAGTATTACAGTGTTCATGTTGTTAACATAGAGTTAAGCCCCCAAAATGAATGGATTACAAAGATGTCCTGTGATTGCGAGTATTTTGATTATCGCCATACCCCTTGTAAACATATCGCAGCAGTACTTATTGCCTACGTAAAACGCGACGAAGTACAGCCTGAACCTTCCTTGCGAAAGAAACATACCGATAAATCATTTAAAGAGTTCTTATCGAGTTATCAAGCACACACAAGTAACTTTTTAGAAAGACCACTAAATATTATTTTAGAACCAGAAATTTCCCCAAAGTTCCGCAATGACATGCTTGAGGTAGGTTTTAAAATTGGTTTATTAAATGAACATCTCTATTCAATTCAAAATATTACGGAGTTTGTCGAGAATCTGGATGGTGAAAAGAGTAAGAAATATGGAAAATCTTTAGAGTTTACTCATACACTCCAAGTCTTTCACCAACGCTATCGCCCTCTTGTACAATATTTAGTTGATTATGTACACGATGAAACTTCCTATTCTCTTTACCAAAGTATTCCCGGGTATCGTATGATGTATGCGGCTGATTTACCACGTCGTACAATTACGGTAAAATCCTATGCAATCGATATCTTCTGGGATACCATCCAAAATCTTCCATTCAACATCAAAGAGAGTTACGGTATCTTACAACCATATACTCTAGTTGATGGGCAACCATCTATGAACGCTTCTATCGAGAAAGTTGATGATGGATATCAATTTCATACAAATGTTTTGCCTTATATTACTGGCAAAAAACATAGCTACTTCTTTGATAAAAGTCGTCAGATACTTTACCGTGACGTAAGGACTTCCCAATCCTTCCGCAAATTAATCGACTATTTCTATAGTGCGAAATCAGAGAATATCTTTATTGGTGAAGATGATATCGCAACTTTTGCGAAAAATGTATTCCCAATCTTGCAGAAGAATTTAACTGTTCAAACAGAAGGATTTAATCCTACTCAGTATCTTCCAGAAGTCCCTAGCTTTGAGATATATTTAGATATGCCACAAGACAACCTGATTACAGGTGAACTCTTCGCAATCTACTCACATGGAAAATACAATGTGTTTATTCCTAACGATAATACAGTGAATCGTGATTTATCCATTGAAAAGAATATGGACCATTTCTTTGCCCCTTGGTTTAGTGCCTACGATTCCGCAAACTCTCGTATGGTACTAACCGATGACGATGATAAGGTATACCGCTTCATTAAATTTGGTATCCTAGAAATGCAGGCTAAAGCTGATGTGTTCATCTCAGAATCTCTCAAGAAGTTAAAGATTCACAGCCACCCCCGCGTATCTATTGGCGTATCAGTGAATCATGATTTATTGCAACTCAATCTAATCAGTGACCAAATTAATCTTAAACAGCTCAATGAAATTCTCAGTAAATATGATCCAAAGAAGAAATACTATCGTCTGAAGAGTGGTGAGTTTGTAGATATTGATGAAAAAATTCAAGCTCTTGCAAGTTTCAAAGACGCAATGAATCTTAGTAATGCACAATTTACAAGTGGCTCTATTGATATCCCTACGTATCGTGCATCCTATCTTGATCAATTATCGAAGACTTCTATCTTAGATATTCAAGCAGAAGAAAATTTTAGAAAACTGATTCGCAATATGAAGGATATCGAAGATATCGAATACACTATTCCCCAGGAAATAGAGCCAATCTTGCGCCCTTATCAGAAGAAAGGTTTCCGTTGGCTTTATGCACTAAAAGAAAATCATCTAGGTGGATTACTAGCGGATGAAATGGGTTTAGGTAAATCTATCCAAATCATATCTTTACTTGTGGCTTGGAAGGATCGTAAACGTGTGCTGATTGTATGTCCATCCTCCCTTGTATACAACTGGGCCAATGAAATCAATAAATTTATGCCAAATATGCATTACACAATGATTTCAGGATTCGCAAACATCCGCAAAGAACTTATCCGTACTTCATTAGAGAATGATATTCTAATTACCTCTTATGATGCGCTAAAGCGTGATATTGATATCTACCGTACAATGGAATTCTCTTGTCAAGTCATTGATGAGGCACAATACATCAAAAATGCATCTACACTAGCCGCACAATCAGTAAAAGCAATCAACAGCCGCTTCCGCATTGCCTTGACAGGTACACCTATTGAAAACCGTTTAAGCGAACTCTGGTCTATCTTTGATTTTATCCTCCCAGGATTCTTCGGCTCTTATCAAAAGTTCCGTACAAACTACGAACTACCTATCATTCGTGACCAGGATGAGTTCCTAGAAGCAGAACTACAAAAGATGGTAACACCATTTATCCTACGTAGACGAAAGAAGGATGTATTGCATGACTTACCAGATAAGATTGAAGATGTTTATTATGGAAAACTTGAAGATGAACAAAAAGATCTCTATGAAGCACGCGTGCAGCGTTTCAAGTTAATGCTACAGAAACAAAGTGATGAAGAATTCAAAGAAAACAAGATTGCAGTATTAGCAGAGTTAACACGATTACGTCAACTGTGTTGTGATCCTCACTTAATTTATGACCACTACAAAGGCAACTCTGCTAAGAAAGAGCTCTGTTTAGATATCATAGAAAACGCAATCGAAGAAGGACATAAGATATTACTCTTCTCTCAATTCACTTCTATGCTAGACACCCTAACCGAAGAGTTTAATAAGAAGGGTATTCGATATCATAAGCTTGTCGGTTCCACCCCACAACGTGAACGTGCGCAGATGGTAGAATCCTTCCAAAAAGATGATGTGCCTATCTTCTGTATCTCTTTAAAGGCAGGTGGCACCGGTCTAAATCTTACAGCAGCAGACATCGTCATCCATTATGACCCTTGGTGGAATACTGCTGTTGAAAATCAAGCAAGTGACCGTGCGCATCGTATTGGTCAAACAAATGTAGTAAATGTCTTCCGTTTAATCATCAAGGATACAATCGAAGAGCGAATCATCCAGCTACAAAAAGAGAAATCAAACCTAGCTGACCGTATTCTATCTGGTGAAGGTGTATCCAGTGCCACACTATCTAGACAGGATTTGTTAGAACTACTCTAAAACAAAAGAGACCGCGAGGTCTCTTTCATTATTTACGATAGGTTAAGAACTGATTATTCTTATCCGCAAGCCACTTATTTTCACCAATTTGGTACCAAGTGTAATCACTTGTTTTTTCAATAGAAAGTACAGTAAACTTCTCTCCATGTTTTGCACTTCCTACTACATCAAAGTTTGTGCCTGCACCTGCGCGAATATTCAAGGAGTCAATTACAACTTCAACTTCACCTAGTGTCTCCGGAGTAGGCTCTGGAGTTGTAGAAGTTTCTGGAGTAGCTGTAGGTTCTGGTGTCGCATCAGAGTTTGCAACTACGCTAGTTGTCTCGTTCTTAGAGCCAAAGAGTGATTTGAAATCAAACTTCCCACCCATTGAATCATATACAATCCAAAATAGGCCAGCCAATAACATTAATGTTAAAAGCACAATTAATAATTTCACAAAGAAACTTCCACCCTTGGATTCCTCTTCTTCAATATCATCTACAGCTTCATCATTATCATCAAATAATTCCTTCTTGATAACTTGGGTTGCAGAGGAACGTACCTCTTGTTCATGAGAAGTTGGTACTGGCTCTTCCTTCACTGTTGGAAGCGATAATGTATCCTCAATTTCATCAGATACTGTTGGTATCTGCATCGTATTTTCATCAGAACCTGATGTGGATGGTAAATCTGGGAATTGTACTTCCTTACTCTCTTCTCGTGGAAGAGCTGGTGTTTCTACAGGTTTAGCAGTTTCTTCTGGTTGTGCGAATACACCACTGAGAATATCATCCTCTGCTGACTGTAATGCAAGGTCATCTTGCATTTTTAGAACCAGTGCGCGCTGTGATACTGGATTTAACTTATCCATTAACACGATGAGTGTACCTAAGTTATATCCTCCACTCATCAATGTATCTTTAGCCTCTGTTAACCAACTCATGACAGACTGAGGTGTGCTCATCAATAGTTTTGCGCTTTCCTCAATGGATAAACCATCATATAAGTGAAGTGCTAAAGCAGCTCTAGCTCCCGTACTAAGTTTATCCATCATCTCTAATACTTGGTATTTCTTACCTTCAGCAGTTTCAGGTAAAACTGCCATATAGTTAGGAATTTCATCCGCTTCTGTATACATGTTACTGTTAGTTTTAGATTCTTCTAAAGGTAACACATGAGCAATAGCTTCCTTACGAACAATTTCTGCTGCCCAGCACTCAAACCATTC
This sequence comes from Solobacterium sp., assembly GCA_015256605.1. Classification (GTDB taxonomy): domain Bacteria; phylum Bacillota_I; class Bacilli_A; order Erysipelotrichales; family Erysipelotrichaceae; genus Bulleidia. Next base: position 3,047 of record JABZLU010000017.1, on the reverse strand, counting down.
TGGATTCGTTACTTCCTTTAGACTTGAGAATACCTTCTTTAGCCCAGCCTGTTCTACTTTTCTAGCTTGTTCGTGATCGGCTACATATAATCTTGTAATAAAATACATCTTATCTGAAATACGTCTGAGTATTTCTTTTGCGGCTTCAATATCACGTTGTTTTGCCTTTATTAGTAATTCCTGTATTGTCTGATTTTCTGACATAATTCCCTCCAGTATTAATTCTTTAAACTATGTATCGGGGCTGGAATTCTTCCACCACGATTGATTAGTTTATCTGCTTTTGTCATCTTCACTGGCATAATAGGACCTTCGCCTAATAGGCCACCAAATACTAGTTTATCCCCTGCATCCATGCCAATTGCTGGTATCAATCTGCATGCAGTTGTCTTATTGTTAATCATACCGATAGCAGCTTCATCTGCAATTATAGCAGATAGTGTCTCCGCTGTCGTATCACCAGGCACAATAATCATATCTAACCCAACAGAACACACCGCTGTCATTGCCTCTAATTTCTCAATTGTTAGGATTCCCTGCTCCGCTGCTGAAATCATTCCAGCATCTTCTGATACAGGAATAAATGCACCAGATAGACCACCTACATTCGAGGATGCCATGCCGCCACCCTTCTTCACCGCATCATTTAACATTGCAAGTGCCGCAGTTGTCCCTGGACCACCACATACTTCTAGACCAATCTCTTCTAGAATTTGCGCAACAGAATCACCTACCGCAGGTGTTGGGGCTAATGATAAGTCAACAATTCCAAACGGAACATTCAAACGCTGTGATGCTTCACGACCAACAAGTTGTCCCATACGTGTAATCTTAAATGCGGTTTGTTTGATGCAAGCCGCAACCTCATCCATGCTCGCATGTTCTCCAAGTTTTTGTAACGCTGCACGAACCACACCAGGCCCTGATACACCAACATTAATAACACAGTCTGGTTCAGATACACCATGGAAGGCACCTGCCATAAATGGGTTATCTTCAACCGCATTGCAGAATACAACAAGTTTTGCTGCACCAAAGCAGTTATCATCCTTTGTAATCTCTGCACACTCACGAACAATCCGCCCCATTACCTTAACTGCATCCATATTGATTCCAGCTTTCGTAGAACCAATATTAACACTTGAACAAACTATATCTGTTTCCTTTAAAGCTTCTGGAATCGACATAATCAGCTCACGATCTCCCTGTGTCATTCCTTTTTGAACTAAAGCAGAATACCCACCAATAAAGTTAATACCAATTTCTTTCCCTGCTTTATCTAGTGTCTTTGCGTATTTTACACAATCACCACCTGAAACACTCTGTAATAATGCAATTGGTGTTACCGATACACGTTGATTAATAATTGGAATTCCATATTCACGTGAGATATCTTTTGCGACCTTTACTAGGTCTTTTGCTTTTGTTGTAATTTTCTTGTAAATCTTTTCGCATGATCGATCGATGTCTTCATCTGCACAATCCAATAAGGAAATTCCCATCGTAACTGTACGAATATCTAGACAATCCTCCTCAATCATATGAATCGTCTCTAATATATTATCACTTTCAATACGCATAGAGTCACCTATATTGTATGCATGCTATTGAAGATATCTTCATGCATGACATGTACTTTAAGATGTTGCTTTCCCCCAGCAACTTCTAAATCATTAGCGACTTTACGGAAATTTTCCAGATTACTTGGGACTTCCACAATCATAATCATCGTAAATAAATCCTGCAACACCTTCTGGGTTACATCGACGATATTGATTTCTCTTTCAGCACATTTTGTTGCGATATATGCTAGAATGCCTGGCTTATCTTTGCCAACAACTGTAATGACCGCTCTCATATATTCTCCTTTATTCAGCTTGTAGTTTCTCTAGTGATAAACCACAATAATACAATTCCATCTGTAAGAATAGTTTTGTCTTCTTGATAAAATCAACAGTACTATCTTCGCATGTTGATGTTTGACTATTGTTTATAAAATCATACTGACATGCCCCTAAACTACCATTATCACCCTTCCAACTATATACATAAGTGATAGAGCGATTGCTGTAAGTAAATGTCTTATTCGCAAAATCAATGCGATAGCTTTCATTCTCGTTGAATTTATTGCTATATACATCCTCTGATTCTTTTGTGTAATTTAGTCGTGATACAAGTCTCTTCTTAAAAGTTGCTGTAATAGTATCCTCTGGAGAATCATCGTCTGTTGTCACTGTCTGAATAGAATTCGTATCAATATCCTTGTAATATACGTATGCACTCTCAGCCTGTTTGGCTTGATCACTGATAGATACCGTTGTTTCACCAAACTTTAGATAGTTTATTTCACTTTCATATTTAACATCAACGGACTGCCCATTTGTCGTAATTGTAGTATCAAACACTGCAGTTTCTTTTACGTAGTGCTGGTCTTCATCGAATGTCACATGAATTTCATTACTCGTAATATCAAATGAATCAAAGTTCTTTAATCCATATGAATCATATCGACTTAAGAATATTTCTCTTGCACGATCTGATTGAAGTTGGATCGTATATTTATTTTTATCTTTCGTTATCGATGAGATATCTTTTGCCTCAAATACATATGGATCAAGTGGAACCAACATTGTCTTCTTTAGATTGCTGAAATCCATATCTTCATAGTAATTAACGGAGTTATATGTATTATACAATCTACCACCATAATAATCTCCATTTAATTCCGATAACATGCCGTCTGCATTGATGTGTTGTTCATAGTGAGCACTATCACCATCTGTTTCTAACACTCCATCCATAAGATACGTATCTAATGTTTTATCGCTATATGTCATCGTATATTTTGACTGAACACTTACTGTCCAAGAAGATTCAATCTTACGATTTTTAAGGGTTGTAGTATATTCTCCTAATGTGGAATCATCTGTTTGAATCGTCTGTTCTACACTAGATTGTTGTTGTGCTGTGTGCTTTCCACATCCTACTAATAGTAATGCGGTAATGCATAATATTTTTATCATTTTCATATGTATTTATTATATCAA
>JABZLU010000179.1:0-2713 GCA_015256605.1 Solobacterium sp. | reverse complement strand
ACTTCAATTCCATTTAATCCGGCAGATTATGGATATGACTTAATCTTGACAGATGTAAAGGCAAGTCATGCGGACTTAAGTGATGAATATAGTGCTGTGCCACATGAAATGAAGGCAGTTGCCAAATTGTTTGACAAAGAAGTACTAAGTCAGATTTCGTTAAATGAATTATTAGCGAATACTGCTAAGATTCGTAAGGAAGTCGGCGATCGTGCATTCTTACGTGCATATCACTTTCTAAATGAAACAAGTCGTGCAAAACTACAGGCTGAAGCATTAAAGAAGAACGATATTAAGACTTTCTTACATTTGGTAAATGAAAGTGGTCATTCATCTTATATGTATCTACAGAATGTGTTAATTCCAGGTGATAGTCACAATCAAGCACTCGCGATTGCGTTAGCTTTGAGTGAATCCGTACTTGGTGATGATGGTGCGTGTCGTGTTCATGGTGGTGGTTTTGCAGGAACAATTCAAGCATACGTGCCACACGCAAAGACATCTGAATATATCGCCTTGATGGAGTCTACATTCGGTAAAGATTGTTGCTATAAGTTGCGTATCCGTGATTGTGGTGGTATTTGCGTTATTTAGTGAGGAAAAAATGTTAAAAGAAAACTATATTTTATTAGGAAAAGCAGGCGATAAAGAGGTTCGTTTATTGCCAAACATGTTAAACCGTCATGGCTTAATTGCAGGTGCTTCAGGTACTGGTAAGACAGTCACATTGAAGGTTATCGCAGAATCATTAAGCCAAATGGGAGTATCTACATTCATTGCGGATGTTAAGGGTGATTTATCTGGAATGATTCAAGAAGGAGATTTATCTGCGATTTCAGCTAGACTTGAAAAACTTGGTATCACAGATTTTGAAGTTCGTAAATTTCCGGTGCACTTCTTTGACGTCTATCGTAAAAAGGGGCATCCGATTCGTGCAATCATGGAAGAGTTTGATTCCTTGTTGCTTGCACGTATTCTGGAATTAACAGATGCACAAGAAGGTAACCTTCAAATCATCTTGAAAGTTGCGCAAGATATGAACTTAGATATTATCGACTTGAAGGATCTTCAGGCGATGACAAATTATGTTGGTGAACATGCTAATGAGCTTTCTTTGAAATATGGTAATGTAACAAAACAAAGTATTGGTGGTATTCAAAGAAAGTTATTACAGTTAGAACAACAAGGTGGTACAAACCTATTCGGTATGCCAGCACTTTCAATTCAAGATTTGATTACCACTGAAGGTGGTTTGGGAATGATGAATATGTTGGAGTGCCAAGAGTTATTCCAACATCCACTTCTTTACGCTACATTCTTATTGTGGTTATTAAATCGTATCTATCAAGATTTACCAGAAGTTGGTGATGTAGAGAAGCCAAAGATTGTATTCTTCTTTGATGAAGCACACTTATTATTCAAAGATGCGCCTAAAGCGTTGCTTGATAAGATTGAGCAGATTGTTAAATTAGTACGTTCGAAGGGTGTTGGTGTATTCTTTATTACACAATCTCCAAACGATATTCCTAATTCAGTCCTTGCACAATTGTCCAATCGTATCCAACATGCATTACGTGCGTATACCCCAACAGAAATCAAAGCAGTAAAATTAGCTGCAGATTCTTTCCGTACAAATCCTAATCTAGATACAGCAGAACGTATTACAAATATGAAGACTGGTACTGCACTTGTATCTGTATTGGATGAAGATGGTGCTCCTACAATAGTGGAAGAGACAATGATCTTACCGCCTATGTCATCGATGCAGATTGCGGATGATACACTAGTGATGCAGACAATCCAACATGATTCTATCTATGGAAAATATGAAAAAGATATTGACCCTGAGAGTGCCTTTGAGAGTATGAATGCTATCAAGGAACAAGAGGAAGAAGAAGCTCGTCTTGCCAAAGAGAAGATCGTGCAAGAAAAACTTGCGGCTGCCCAGGCAAAAGAAGATGCGAAACGCAATAAAGAAAATGACTGGACTGGACGTATCGCAAAGAAGATTCGTAATCGTACAGAAACAGAATTAATTAATGTTGGAATTCGCTCTGCTAAGAAATTCTTATCCGGTTTCTTTAAGTAAACGAGATAGTGGCTAGGACTTCTAGTCACTTTTCTTTATGGTTGATTCTAGATGCTTCTTATTTAAGAATCGCAAGAATGAGATGGAATTTTATGTTAAAATAAGGAAACGAAAAGGAGTAAGGTATGGCACAATATTTAAAAGATTTAGTGAAGATTGATAATCAAGATGATTTATATGAAGAGATTGAAATCGAAAGAGTTCGATTATTTCGTGCACGTAATCTTTTAGAGTTACACTTACATACTCCAAATGTATTATCTTTTGAAATTTATCAGGAAATTCATCACAAATTAAAAGATCTTACAGGATCTAATATCCAATTGTTCATACAGCCAGAACAGACTCGTTGTAACCAAGTTGAGATTCGAAAATACTTAGATGTTTTCTTTCAAGCAAATCCAGAGATGCGCATTCTTGAAAGTGGTACTTTCCAGTACGATGCGCAAAAGTGCATTATCAAATATGCGTTTGCTAGTACGTCTGATTGCGACCGTGCAAGTAGTTATATTGAACATGTAGAGTCCTTTTTAGGAACCATTGGTTTGCATGGTGTGACGGTTTTAACTGAAACTTTAATTCCAGTGATGCAAAATGAAATTAAGGAAGTTAGTGTTGCGGTTG
>JABZLU010000178.1:0-2717 GCA_015256605.1 Solobacterium sp. | reverse complement strand
ATCTCTAAAAGATCAATTGGCATACTTTGCGAAATTAAAAGGGGCAGATAATAAAAAGGCTGCTGAAGAAGCAGAGTACTGGATTGATTACTTTGGATTAAAAGAATATACAAATAAAAAGTTAGAAACATTATCCAAAGGTAATCAACAAAAGATTCAGATTGCACAAGCATTTATTAATGATCCAGCAATTATTATTCTTGATGAACCATTCTCGGGCTTGGATCCAGTCAATGCGCAAATCTTTAAGGATGCGATCAAAGAAGCGGTTGCGAAGGGTAAACTTGTTATCTTCTCCTCACACCAGATGGCATATGTTGAAGAGATGTGTGATGAGATTACATTAATTGACCATGGTAATATCATTATCACTGGTGACTTGGAAGAAATTAAGAAAAAAGAGGGGCAAGATAAGTTGGTACTTCGTATAAATCCTGAGGATTCTGCGGTTGTAGAGGATATTTTACAAAATAAATTTGGTTTAGAGTTTCAGCTTGTGGATGGGGAGTATCTGATTACAAAGAATGCTGAATATACTTCGAATGAAATCCTGCAAGAGTTATTAAACCATGTACATGAAGTCGTGTCCTTTGGACAATATCGTCCTAGTCTACAAGATATCTTTGTAAATAAGGTAGGAGGTGAGACAAATGCGTAACTTTAGAACTGTATTTGAATTTGAATTCTTCCAACAAATAAAGAAGAAGGCAGTTATCGTCTCAACGATAATACTCGCAATTGTCGCTTTCGGTGGTGGTGCTGCGCCAGCAATCATCAACTATTTTAACAAGCCAACTGAGTTTGATAGTTCTGAGGGTGCTTCCTATCTCAATGACAGCATTCCTGGTGGATACTTTGTATCGAATGAAGATATCGCAAAGACATTAAACATTGATGAATCCAGTCTTTATCCTTCGGAAGAAGCATTGAAAGAAGCGGTAAAGAGTGGTAAAGAATCGAAGGGATATGCAATCTATGATTACGATCACTATAAGACATATTTCCACGATAAAGGATTCTTAGGTGGAATGGGTGATCCTTTAAATGAAGTTTTAAAAGATCACATCATCACACAAAAGTTCAATGAGAAGGGTATTAGTACCGCTGAGTATCAGGCATTAAATGATGTGAAAATCAATGCGGAAGAAGAGGTGTTAGGCCGTGATACATCAACACAGTATCTACTTGCGTTTGTATATGTCATTACATTATATTCTGTAATCTTGATGTTTGGTTCCATCGTTGCTACAGCTGTCGCAAGAGAAAAAGACAGTCGAACAATGGAGCTGCTTATTACAACAACTGATCCAAAGAACCTTATTATTGGTAAAGTTCTAGCAGTAACATGCGCATCGGTAATTCAATGTGGCATCATCTTTACTTCTGGGCTTGTTTCCTATTTTATCTTCAGGGGAATGTATCCAAAGATGGCTCTCTTGATTGCAAAATCGATGTTTGATCTATCGATGTTAGGTATGTATATCTTCTATTTCGTTCTCGGTCTATTATTGTATATGTTTATCTTTGCGGCTTTAGGTTCTGTTGTATCCAGAATGGAAGATGTAAACAATGCGATAAGTCCAGTCATGTTCCTGTTTATTGCTAGTTATATGATTGCGATGTCTGCTTTACAGGGTGGAGAATCGATTGTGGTAAAGATTGCCTCATGGATCCCATTCTTCTCTGTCATGGTAATGCCGATTCGAAATGCGATTACAACAGTTGCGGCATATGAAGTCATTGGATCGACGTTACTGACAATTGTATTTATTTACTTATTCGCAAGATTATCTATCCGTATTTATCGTTGGGGAACATTGAACTATGGTAATAAGCCAAACTTCTTTAAGGTTTGTAAGGAAGTATTGTTCTCGAAACAATAATCTAAATATGCATGCATAGAATATATGTGTGTGTAAAACGATAAAAGGCTCGTGTGTTACGAGCCTTTTTGATGGTTAAGCATCTGATCTTGAGAAGCTGTTCTTCATACCCATGCTTGCGGTATAGAGAACTTTATTTAAGAGGTCATCTGTATGTTGCTTTGCCATATCTGCGATTTCCTGGTTCGCTGTTTGACAGAATGTGACAGGGTCTACATCTTTTGTGAATAAGGCATCATACTTATTGATGAGTTGATGACCTTTTGTTTGTATCGCATTTTGGTAACGGTCGATTGCGGAAGTTGTATTACTGAAATGTGCATCCGCAAGAGCACCGATAATACGGTTAGACCAATAGAAGTTATCTGTAGATACAGTTTTATCTGTATTTGCTGTATAGATAGGTGTTTCATCGATATTTACATAGAATGGTACAAACGCATTAAATGTATTTGAACCGAAGGCAATCCATTCAATAGAGCGAATTTCTTCCGGAGCGTATGGACGAATCTGTACGCAGGATAGGAAGTTGTTACGGTTGATACCGATTGGTCTAAAGCAACCACGGAGTGAGGAATCACCATGCTTTCCATATGGATCATATGGTGTGCCTTGATAGTGATGAGATAAGACATACTTTACATCTTCTACAGTAATCTTTTGTTCTGGCACGAAGCTCCAAGGAATATTATCGGAATCAGGGCGATAGTCAGCCTTAGGTCCATCCCAACGATAGGTTGTTGGATTAAAGTATCTACCAATAATCCAAGCACGTGGTGTGTTGTATACATGGTCTGCATCAGAGTGTGAACCAAAAGCATATCTAGGATTAAA
>JABZLU010000177.1:0-2718 GCA_015256605.1 Solobacterium sp. | reverse complement strand
TAATAGAACACATTCTCTTTCCAAACCGATCCGAGACCAAATGACATTTTTACCATCACGTGTATCGATATTTGTTTTCGCAAGAATGGTCTTCTGACCACGTTCACGATAGTTATAATCAGCCATTAATGCATTCGCTGTCTTAGAGCTTCCCATCGCTCCGTAATAAAAATATAATTTTGCCATGCCTTCTTGTCTCCTATGAATGTGTCAATTGTTCTTCAATATCTTGATTGATAAATGTGATACGTCCAAATAATTCTCTTGCGGACATGCGCTTTGCACCATGTGCAAAAATAGCATTTTGAATCAAACTATCAGAACTTACGACCGTTAAATCATACTCTTTCTGATGATCTGCCACAAAGCGTTCAATATACGCATCTGCCGTTAAATTACTAGATGTATATACTACTTCCATATCCTTACGTGAATATATTGTACCAAGATTATCTTTGACTTTATAGCCATCAAATACAACGATCATCTTTTCTTTTGTGAAAGCTTGATAGTTGAATAAAATATCCAATAACTTCTCTCGTGATATTTCTAGTTCATCGTCCTTATATTCTTTAAAAATATCCCAACTAAATATCATGTTATATCCATCTACGATTAAACAAGGTGGTAAGTGTTTCATTACTTTTGGTTTTTCTTCTTTCGGCTTCTTTTTGACAGGATTATGTTGTTTATTAAAATTACGATTATTTGAAGTCGATCGATCAAAGATACGCTTTAATTCATCCTCTTCAATTCGATACGTACGATGTTGTGTCGAAACTGATTCAACCGTTTCTTGCGCGATATCCATGTATTCATCCGCTTTATCCCAAGTCACTGTGAAGCCACTACCATTTGCACAGAATACCGATGATGAAGGATTACGCATATCCATCTCTGGATCATAGCCAATTTGTGCCACAATCTCATCTGTATCTTGGCATACATCATAACCATCAGGCTGAAAAGAAAATCTCCCCTGACCTTTACTATAGGCACTTACTTCATTTTGATAGTGTGCAAGTAATCGAATACAACCTCTACCAACAATCACACTACGGCCATCTTTACTATCTTGTATTTCAAACTGCGTCTTCTTGCTTTCTAAATCAAATAATGCTTTTGATAAGGAATCACTAGGAACCGCTAATTCAAAAGACACATACGGTTCTAGTAAGATGGAAGACGTCTTCATCAGTGCTTGTCGTACTGCACGCGAAGCAGCCTGTCTAAAATCTCCACCTTCGGTATGTTTTAAATGACCCTTTCCTGCAATTAACGTAATCTTGACATCCGTCAGTTCACTCCCAGTCAAAACACCGCGATGTTTCTTGGTACGTAACGCACTCAGAATCGTATTTTGCCAGTTAAAAGAAAGTTGATCCGAACCTGTTTCATTGGCAATCACAATTCCCTTCCCTCTTTCAAGAGGGTCTAATCTTACCTGTACTTCTGCATAATGGCGTAATGGTTCAAAGTGACCCGCACCCTTTACAGTTTCTCTAATCGTTTCACGATAAAGAATTCTGCCAGAACTAAAGCCTACTGAAATCCCACAGCGATCAAAGATTCTCTTCTGTAAGACTTCCATCTGCATCTCACCCATGATATGTATATCGATCTGTCCTGTCTCACTTTGGATATCCATTTCAAGTGCTGGATCTTCTTCGCTGATCTCACGACACGTCGTCGTAAGCGCAAGTAAATCTGTACCCTTTGGATAAACTAAACGGTAATCCATATATGCACTTAAGATAGGTTGTATCTGTTTTTCTTCAAATCCTAGACCATCTCCTGCTTCAACGTGTTCTAGTCCCTTTAATGCTACAACCATACCAGGATACGCTTCATCAAGCGTACTAAACTTCGTGCCGTGATATAGACGAATCTGATCGACCTTTTCATCTTCATCTAGCTTTTGTTTGGCATATAAAATACCACCCGTAATCTTTACATGAGTTAAACGTGTATGATTCTCAGTCATGGTAATCTTATAAACTCTAGCACCAAATTCCTCAGGATAACATCTATCAACTGAAAATTGTAAAATTCCATCTAACAATAAATCAATCCCTTGTACCTTTAGTGCAGAACCAAAGAATACTGGAAAGAAACTACGATGATAGAACCCCTCTACAATTTCCTCAGATGTTAAGAAACCCTTGTTTTCAAATTGTTCTAAGAGTACATCGCTAGAAAAGCAAATCTCTTCCAATTTGTTTTCATTTAACCAATCAATACAATTGCTAGATAATTTTGTATGAATATCCTCAAGCAACTTTTCTTTGGCAAAATAACTAATATCCATCTTATTAACAAACACCATTGTAGGTACGTGATAATACTCTAAACATTTCCATATCGTTTCACTATGTGCCTGTACACCATCTTGTCCATTAATCAATACAATTGCCATATCTAAAACAGACAAAGTTCTTTCCATCTCAGAAGAAAAATCCGCATGTCCTGGTGTATCAATGATATATACTTCGATATCTTTATAAACAAAATGCGCCTCTTTAGAATAGATCGTAATCCCACGATTTCTCTCTTGTTCATCAAAATCAAAAAAAGAATCACGATGGTCCACTCTTCCTAATGAACCAATCGCACCCGTTTGATATAAAATACTCTCTATTAATGTCGTCTTCCCCGCATCGACATGCGCTAAGATACCAATTACTGTTCGTTTTGTTTGACTCATGTATGTATTATACC
>JABZLU010000176.1:0-2724 GCA_015256605.1 Solobacterium sp. | reverse complement strand
TGTCACTTCTTTATTTAATGACAGTGATATTATTAACTGGTTCAAAGTCGATGACTTTGTGTTCCTGGATATAATTCGCAAGAAGTTCTACCATACTGGAAAGATCAGTAGAAACAGTAGGGGCTTCTTTAATCATATTGTAGTTACCGCCACCCGTTGCACGATAGTTATTCATCGCAATCGTAAATTCCATATCATCTGTTACATCATTACCTTGGTAGGTTAAAGATGTAATACGATGGCCTACAGGGTTAGAAACTTTGATTGTATATTCGATGCCATCAACCATGTCATAGTTATAGTGTTGTGGTTTTGGCCAATCATAGGATGGGTTTACAACGATATGTTCATTGTGAATCATCCAGAATTCAGCAGTCTTTTCAAGATATTCACGTAGAATCTTACCGGTAATCTTCTTTACAACTGTTGTATTTGGATAGACATACGTACTGACTAAATCGCGCATCGTAATATCTCTACCAAAACCAGTTGCGCCAAGGAAGAGGGCATTGGAACTTAAATCAGCACCTGTTTTTTCCTGTTGAACTTTATTGAGGAAGGTGATGACCTGTGATTTGTGTAGACGTGCATCAAATTCATCCGTAACACGTAAATCAACATTTGTTGTGCCAAGTGTTTGGTCTAACCATGCTTGGCAAGTAGCTTCATCTTTCTCAAATAGCTTTAACATATCAGGGTCAGCGTCAATATCTGACTTTAAGATACGTGGCTCGATTGTATTGTTGTCTGGATAGATATCGATACATGCAAGTTCAGCTCCGTTAGCTGCGGTTTGTGTATAGTAGGTATCGTATAACTTACCAGCTTCTGTGCGGTGTTGGTGACCTGAAATCATAACATCGATACCACGAATATTTCTAAGAATCTTATAGCCTTCGTTTTCACCTGTCTCATCTTCTGTTAATCTTCCATTAACGAGGTCACGTTCAAATCCACCATGGTACATACAGATAATGTAGTCAGGATTTTCTAGACGTTTGATGAGTTTTACAGTCGCTTCAGCAGAAAGATACGCATCCACAAAACGCATGTGTTTGATGTGAGACTTCTTTTCCCAATTTGGAATATATTGGGTAACGATGCCAAAAATCGCAATCTTCTTACCAGCAACTTGGCGAATCACATAGTTAGGGCCAAACGGTTTCCCGTGGTAAAAGAAGTTAGAAGTAATACATGGGGCACTGACATTCTGTAGGTGCATCATCAAAGCCTCTTCTCCATAATTAAAGTCATGATTACCAACATTAATATAGTCGTAGTTTAAATCAGCCATGGCACGTGTAATAGGACTGACTTCATCTGGTGTTTTTACAAAGTGATGGTACATTAAAGGCGAACCTTCCAGAACATCACCGTTATCTAATACGAGTGTATTCTCATCACGAAGAATATTAACTAAACTTTTGATTTTAGCTAAACCGATATCTTTACTGGAACCGTCAGCGTAACTGTGTGGATAGATGTACCCGTGCACATCAGAAGTGGCTAAAATTCGAATTCGATCTGTCATGAAAACCTCATTTCTATTGATTGTTCAATTGCCACATTATTTTATCACATGTTGGGCATCAAAATATGTTAGATTCATAAATCGTGGTATGATACCATAACATTGAGGATAGATAACGATGATAAAAGATACTAGGTTTCGAGATAAATTAAATTTTAGGCAGCTCGGTGGTTATATGACAACTGAGGGTAAGACTGTAAAAGATAATATTTTCTATCGTAGTGGTACACCTTTTTTCATGAGTGAATCAGAACTTGAAGTACTCAAGCAATTAGGGTTATGTGCTATCATGGATCTTCGTTCTAACGAAGAAATCTCACAAAGACCAGATCCAGAACTTCCAAATATCTTGATGATTAAACATAGTGGAGCTATCTCTGAAGGTGGTGAAGAAATTAACTTCTCAACGGAAGGGATGAATCGTATCGGTGAAGGTGGTAGGGAACAACTTGCATTACTCAAGAATTATTATGCGCGCATGCCATTTAATAACCAGGCCTTCCGCATCTTGTTTGAACATATTCAAAAAGGTGATGTGCCTATCTTAATTCATTGTGCTAGTGGTAAAGATCGTACTGGTGTAGCGTGCATGTTAATCTTACTTGCGCTAGGTGTTGATCGAGAAATTGTATTAGAGGATTATCTTTTAACGAATGTATATCGACGTGACGCAATTCAAAAGAAGTTAGAAGAAGATAAAGATATCATTCACGCACATCCAGAACGTGAAGAGTTAGACCGTATGACATTTGGTGTAACGGAAGAAATTGGAAAGATTGTATTAGACGCAATCTTTAATGAATATGGAAGTGTTGAAACATATTTCGAGAAAGAATTTCATATCAATCGAAATGAATTACAACGTCTAAGAAGCTTATATACAGAATAAAGAAAGCACCTGCATGCAGGTGCTTTTACTGACTATTTTCTTCCGTGTGCTAAACGAGCACGAACCTTTGTCGAACAATACTCAATCAAGATGACCAATAAGATGAGTGTTAATAGGAACGCACCAACATTAGACCACTTACCAGATGAAATTGCGTTGTTGAGGGGAGAACCAATACCACCTGCACCAACGATACCAAGGATGGTCGCATCCTTTAGGTTGATATCGAAACGATAAATTGCAGTGGAAATAAAGGAAGCACTTAACTGTGGCAAGATCCCACAACGAATCTTCTGGAATGTTG
>JABZLU010000175.1:0-2748 GCA_015256605.1 Solobacterium sp. | reverse complement strand
TTATTCCTGTTGCACTAGCTGTAACAGCAGGTACTTTCATCTGTGCAACAGCATTAGCCCAATTAGTACTTCATTTAGAAGGTTTAATTTAATACTAAATCATAATGTTGTGACTCTGCTGTTTCTTCCATGAATGCATGGAAGTGATCTTTAATCGCAAAGTAATCATCTTTTTTACATTGCACTTGTGCAATGGCAATTCTTGTGCCACTAATTCTAAATTCTTTAAAATCATTATAGAGCAGTTCTACATCAGTCTTATTTGTGACAGAATCTGAAGCATCCAACATCTCTTGATATAAGTCGATAGCTTTTGTACCAGACACTTCTTCTAGATACTTCACCATTTCATGATCAAAAGTTGTAGTTGTTGGTGACTGCAAGCACATCGTATCGTTAATAGCAGCACCAAGAAGAATACCTGCAAGATTCTTTGATAATTTAATATGCGATGATTTATATAAGCCAGTAATGATTGCGGCAGTACTTCCTACCGTACGTGCAACGATATTAATCGGTGTCACCGTCTCAATACCACCCATACGATGATGATCAACAATTTCAACTACTTCGCCAAACTCTAAATCGCGTACAGATTGCATCGCTGCATTGTGATCAACTAGGATAAATTTCTTCTTTTCATAGTGGAATAAGTGATAACGTGAGATAGCACCTACAACCCTACCATCCTTATCCAAAACAGGATAGGTACGATAACGTGTCTTTGCGATATGATCACTCACTTCATCAACATACTCAGTTTCTTGGAATGTCATAACATCTGTTGTCATAACTGACTTCACAGATGGTGTTTGATAAATCAAACGTGAACATTCAATAACAGAGTAATCCGTATGCAACATGGATACACCCTTTTCTTTTGCATAGGATAAAGTAACTTCATCTATCCAATCTTCGCCAGATACAACCACTAAAGCTGCACCCGCCTCAATTACAAAGCGTTGAATATCTGGATTATTACGTACAATTACAATAGAATTCTTATATACTTCTGGCTTATCAGACATGGAAGGCATAATCTGTACAATACCACTTGGATGATAATGTTTCGATTCACAATAATACTTGCCTTTCAGTACTCTTGCGATATTGGTTAATGTAGCAGTACTGATCAAGTCTTTCAAAGACTTACCACTTTCTGCCCAAAGCTTTGTTAAGTCAGAAACAGATAACAATCCTAAAAGTCTTTCTTTTTCATCAACGATGAAAATACCTTTATTTTTACGGGATAAAATAAGGTCTAACGCTTCTTTCATTGTTAAATCTGGGCCTGCAAGTAATGGATCATCCTTCTCTATCTCCGATAACATACATCTAGCTGTATGGATTAGCTTAGGATGTTCAAAACCAAACTTCTGTAATAAATACTGTGTTTCACTCTTTGCCTTGCCTAAAGCACATGCGATAGCATCTTGCCCTAGTTGTTGTTTCAGATGAGCATACGCGATTGCGGAAACAATTGCATCACAATCTGGATTCATATGCCCTGTCACATAGAATGGTTTCATTATTTACCCAACTTTCTAATTATAGTTATCCAGCAAAGCCACTTTCAGAACGATCCACTTTTTGCAAAGTAATACCAGTGCGGAATTCTGTTGGTGTCATTGCTTTAAATTTGTAAAAGTTAAGATTGAATGTCTTAATATTGTTATAACCAACAGCTACCGCAATATCTAAGACAGAATATGTTGTAGAAATCAATAATTCACTAGCTTTATTAATACGAATGAAATTCAATAATGTTTCAAAGTTCTTCTCAGAATAATAGAGTAACGAACGATTTAATTCTGAGACACTAACACCGTATTTCTCAGCCATCGTACTAGCAAGCAACTTCTCTGTATCATAGTGCTTGTAGAGATAGTTAGTTACTTCAAACGCAACATTCTTATCTGCACGATTATATCCAGATTTTACTTTGCTGTAGATTTTACGATATTTGTTTGGTGTAATACCTACCTTTTCTACAAAGTGCTTTGATAGATGCGAAGCATCCGCAAAACCAAGTAGAATGGCGATTTCTTCAAGTGTCATATCCGTATAAATTAAATAATCTGACGTTTTCTCAATACGAATATTATTTAACAATTTTGTAAATGTAGTACCTGTTAAATCAGTTAACTTCTTTGACAATGTTGATTCTGATATAAAGAATACTTCCGCAACTTTTTCAAGTGTCAAACGCTCTGAAGAATGGGAATAAATATAACTTAATATCGAATTCTGCATGACGGACGCATTTTCTTCATTCACTACTTCTTCACTAGCTTTAAAGTAGCGGCGATATGCCACCATTAACTCAATAATTTTAACGAGTGAATATAAGAATGATAACGGTTTTTTAGGTTGCCTGACCAACGCGGAATCAACACCAAGTTCCTTTTGAAGGTGTGACATGATTCCATCTACGTACTTTGTTTGTTCATCGTTTAAATATACAATCGGTTCAACCGCAAGGAAATTCAAAAGGTCTACACTTTCTTCTTCCAAGCCAGGTGTTACCTTGAGCATTGTGTTAATAAACTGATAATCATAAATTACAAGATTTAAATGCAAAGTATCTCTTACATCAATAATATCTGTAATCTTCCATGGTGTAATTGCACATAGTGTATGTGGTTTAATGTCATACTCCACACCATCCACTTTGATCTTACCGACACCTTTATTAAAGTACATAAAACGGGCAGCCTGATGCATCAAAGCTTTGGTTGGCTTCTCAAT
>JABZLU010000174.1:0-2765 GCA_015256605.1 Solobacterium sp. | reverse complement strand
TATCTCCGCTAAGGTGATGAAGAACCTAAAGAATGGTGATGTATATCCATGTATGGGATGTCGTTCCTTCTTAACGGTGGACCGCTTTACAGATAAAGATTTAGGAAATATTGCGGAAGCCGAAAACTATGACCGTAATCACCATAAATACTATGGAAGATTTAACCAAGGTGTTGTAACAATTAACTTAGTTGATGTGGCATGTTCTTCAAAGGGAAATGAAGAAGAGTTCTGGAAGATTTTTGATGAAAGATTAAATCTTTGTTATAGAGCTCTCATGATTCGCCATAAGAGATTACTTGGAACACCATCTGATGTAGCACCTATCTTATGGCAATATGGTGCGATTGCTCGTTTGAAGAAGGGTGAGGTTATCGATAAACTGTTGTTTAATGGATACAGCACAATTTCATTAGGCTATGGTGGTCTATATGAGTGTGTACACTATATGACTGGTACCTCTCATACAACAGAGAAGGGCAAAGAGTTTGGTATGCGTGTAATGCAGCACTTAAATGATGCTTGCAACAAATGGAAGGCAGAAACAAATATCGACTTCTCCGTATATGGAACACCAATGGAGTCTACAACAT
Source organism: Solobacterium sp. (assembly GCA_015256605.1). Taxonomy (GTDB): domain Bacteria; phylum Bacillota_I; class Bacilli_A; order Erysipelotrichales; family Erysipelotrichaceae; genus Bulleidia. The sequence continues at coordinate 2,172 of JABZLU010000174.1, read as the reverse complement.
ACAAGTTTGCAAAGTGTCTACAAGAACGCTTTGGAATCATCGAAGGTGTTACCGATCGTGCGTACATTACGAATAGCTATCATGTACACGTTGCGGAAGATATCAATGCATTTGATAAGTTAACGTTAGAATCTGACTTCCAACAGTTATCGCCAGGTGGTGCAATCAGCTATGTGGAAGTTCCGAATATGCAAAACAACATTCCTGCAGTACTTGCACTAATGAAGCATATTTACAATACAATTACATACGCTGAATTGAATACAAAGAGTGACTATTGCCAAGTGTGCGGATATGATGGGGAAATTAGTATCGTTGAAGATGAACACCATAAATTAATTTGGAAGTGTCCATGTTGCGGTAATACAGATCAAACAAAGATGAACGTGGCACGTCGTACTTGTGGTTATATTGGAACACAATTCTGGAATCAAGGAAGAACACAAGAAATCAAGGAACGCGTACTACACTTATAAGAAATGAAGGGATATGCATGCATATCCTTTTTTTGTGCGATGTACACACCATTAATCGAATGTAAATTACAACGAGGATATAGTTGATATTATTAATAGTTTCTTAAATTGTTAATGTAAACATATAGGGTTATCATAAGGGAAAGATGTAAATGGCTATATTGTATGCTTAGATTTAATGAGTAGAAAACTCTATGAAAAGTATCGGTATAGCCATATATATATTGGAAACTCAAAGGAATGTAGGTTTATACAACAAGTTACAGCATAAAAGTGGATAGAATCTATTCGTTGGTTATCGTAATACCCTTTGGGAGAATGACGATTATGGGAGATGGCAAAATGGAGAGAAAGAAGTTTTTTCGGTATGTATTATCAGTATTAATGATGTTTACTTTGTTATTTCAAGGTATGATGTGGCGTGTTTTTGCGGTGGGTTCTGCTAGACAAGTTCCATCTACAGTCACTTCATTTGAGATACAGAATAGTTCTGGGCAAACTGTTAATAGCGTATGGTATACAGAACGTTTCCTAATGAAATTGGATTGGGATGCTAGTGGAACACAATTACAGGCTGGTGATTACTTTGATATTGATTTACCGCAAACAATGAAATTTCCATCAGATACAACAACGTACGATTTTAATGTTATGAGTGATGATGGAACAGCAGTAATCGCAACAGCACATATTACACCAGGGCCGGGCGATGTAGGTGGTAAAGTTCGTCTAACATTTACGAACTGGGTTACAGGTAGAACAGATGTTAGAGGAAATGTAAAAATTGCATCGAAGTTTTTGTATACATCATTATTGGTCAATCAGAATAACACATTTTCTGTTTCTGTAAATGGTCAAGTCGTAAATAAAATTATTAGATTAGATGGTCCAACACCTTTAGATAATAACGAAGTACTTAAGAAAAGTGGTGAGGGAGTACCAGGTACGACAGATCAAGCTTTGTGGAAAGTGCGTATCAATTACAAGAAAGCAACTTTGACGAATGTTGTGATTACGGACCATTTAACAGGTGGTAATGGTAGCGAGACATATATTCCTGGTAGCTTTGAATTATACAGTGTAGATTACTCAACTCTTGGAGAAGCAAGTAATCCTGTTGCGGTAAGTTTGGCTGGCAAAATTACATTTGGTGCAGATAATAGAAGTTTTACAATTAATCTCGGCACAATAAACGCTACACAATATCGTCTAATATATAAGACAACATATACACCAGATACTAGATTAACAAACCATGTTGATCTCACATCGACTGAGCAAAATGGTGGTGATAGTGGGAATTATCAAACACTCAGCTCAAGTGGTACAGCAACAGGAAACTTGGCTAATAAAATCAAGTTGATTAAAGTGGATGCTGAAGATAATACGACTCGTTTATCGAATGCAGTATTTACTGTAACTAGACCAGATGGCACTACATTTGAACTAACTACAGGTGTGGATGGAACTGTCACTTCAGCTGCACTCCCTGTTGGAACATATAAAGTGCAAGAAAGAGTAGCTCCACAAGGATATGAATTAAATAATGATGAATATACGTTACAGGTAACTGCTACAGATGGTCTAGTACAGACCATAAAAGATAATCCTATAAAGATCGATGTTACAACAAAGAAAAAATGGATAGGAGCAGAAGGATCTTCAGTAACAATTCATCTTTATGCAGATAATGTAG
>JABZLU010000173.1:0-2768 GCA_015256605.1 Solobacterium sp. | reverse complement strand
TCTCACTATCTTTTGCAGATGTTTGACGTACTATGTATTTCCCATATGCAAGTTCACCAGTTTCTGCAATACCGTCTTCATCCGTAGTAATTATTGCATATTCTTTTGGCGTAAACTCTGATAAGTGCTGATAAGCTTCTTCAAAGCTGTCAAAGCGTTCAATATGTTTCTGTAAGATTGCTGTAAAAGTTGCACCTTGTTCATTTATTGCTAGAGCTGACTGATGTTTATCAACAAATAACTTATGAATACGAAACTTTCCTGTAATCACATCATCCATAACATCAAGTGAAATATGATTCGTATCACTAGGTAATTGATTAAACAAAACAGTTTTCTTTTCGGTATCTAGTTTATATCCCTTAGGTGCCGTGATTTCTTTTACACTATATTGATGCGAGTAATACAGTCCGTCAATTGTATTAGAAACACCACTTTCACCAACGTTTAACATACCCACTATCGTTTGTGTTGTTTCATCAAAGAGTTCATAACTAGTCTGTGCAAAAGATTCCGCTGCACCTTGCGGTTGTTGAAGGTTTGTATCTGCGTCGTGCTTGATTAAGTTTAGACTTGTCCCTACTGCATGTAAGTTTATTTCCGCACTATCTACATGTAATTTTCCTGCCTTAATGACATCTTGATTGATTGAAGAGCGATAGATAATCTGATTTTCTCCACCTTCATCATTGCGAGATAAAAGTTTGTTGATAAAGCGAATCTTTGCATGTTGCCCCATCGTAACTTTTATATAAAATTCATTCCCCACAACGGCAGAAACAGGATTACCATTAACATCTACAAGTGTTCCATTTTCAATCACTATATCAAAGTTTTCAAGATTTCCATTTGTATTCACAACACGAATAGGAACATTTCCATCAATTTCCCCAGTAAAGAAACTGCCTTCCTTTACGTTGTGGTTATACTCTATAACCTTTAGATTTGGCATAGTACGTAGTTGTTCTACAAGTGATCGAATTTCATTTTTCTTTTGTGTTGTATCAATTGTTGCACGTGTAATATTTGTCGTACCTAAATATTCCCAAATCAAATCTTGTGCTGCCAAATATCGCTCGTCTGTCCTCTCGCCATCAAACCCATAACCAAAAAATGCATATGCAAGCATGATATTTTGGTCAAGTTCTGACATCTTTGTCCATCCTGGATCTTCACCCACATAGCCAATTGGATGATAGATTTCCGGTATTTTAGGCTGTATACAATATGCGGGTATGCCATCCGCACGTAAGAAATGCGACTCTGGCGTATCATAGGCAATTCCATCCACATAATATACTTGTCTACCAGGTACATTTGTACAAGTGATAGTTGTACTTTCTGCGTGAACATACATGTGTGGTATCAGTGTAAACACCATGAATACTGACATGATACGCAAAATCAAATTTTGAATTTGTTTTTTGATCTTTTCTATCTTCATATGAGTTCCTCCCTACTCACTTATTTATAGAAAAAAAGTTGGTACATTCCTGTGCCAACTTTATGCCAATCTAAAATCCCTCATATTCAACCGAGATAATATCATCAAACTGTATTGTAGTACGGTCCTTAAAAATAATCTTTTTCTCAATATCATCAATACGATGCAAGTGTTTCTCAACTGTTTGATAACTACCACCATTCTTCTTTAAATCATGCAAGAAATACATAACTTTAATCATCGGTTTTTCTTTTTCATGTTCATGCAAAAATTCAAGTTTATATTTTAATTCTTCTATTTCTGTTTCTGATAACTCAATACGTCGTTGTGTAATTCTTGAGGATTCACGAATTAAATCTTCGTATCCTGTGAGTGCCGCAAACGGCATAAACTGAGCTGCTCTTTCCGAAATAGACATCTTGCGATGAATCTTAGATACTGGGGGTTCTAGATAAAGCATATCTTCATACTTTTCATTCACGCCTTATGACCTCCAATCTGATTATTTCGCTCTACAGCTGTAGCACCTTCTTCTAAATCTCTACCCTTTAATAGTTTATTCTTCCCATATTTACGTTTGATAGATAGAATTGCTTGTTGCAGTTGGTGGTCCTTTGTTTCATCTACGTTCAGTACCTTTGCTTTCGCGGTTGGTGGTGCGAATAAATCTAGTTGCGTAGCTTCTATACGCTTCTTAGCATCTTCCTCACTGATGATACTCATAAATGCGATTGTTATCTTACGCACCAATAATCTTGTATCAACAACCTTATCAAATAGCCGTTCTACAGCTTCCATAATCTCTTTCGAGAATGAAGTATGATGTGACAAATTCACAGTGCCATTTGTTGGTTTTGGAACCTCTCTACCATACCAATCTAGTGCTGTTTGAATATCCATCGATAATTCACAATCCTTTAAGCTTTCCGCATCGTAACTAATGTATAGACCAACTTGTTTGGTAGTCATCTTCTTTGCAACCAAATCCAAAATCAATTGTTCTGTCATTTCTTTTACGACCAGTTTTGCTTTCGAAAAAGAATATCCAGACATCAATACTTGTCCCGCGCTGAAACTATGATTACTTGGTTGATAATGCTTAATTGCATGCATGGTACAAGTTTCACATCCCCATGCATGATCGATTAGTAATTCCGCATTTACTCCAAATAGTTTATATAACAATTCTTCATTTAAATACTCACTTTCCTTACCAATCGAACATCTTGCGATATCACCCATGGTATACATACCATGTTGTGCAAGCTTACGAGCATAACCTCTACCCACTCGCCAAAAATCAGTTAATGGTTGATGGTCCCAC
>JABZLU010000172.1:0-2827 GCA_015256605.1 Solobacterium sp. | reverse complement strand
TTTCTTTGAAACTCTGATTTTATATGTCTTTTTTAAATCACTGCATATAATACTTTTCATTTAGCTCATCCTTTGTTTTCTTTTTGATTTTGGGCAAAATGGGTCAATAGAATAATATTTTCCAGAATTTATTTTTGCTCTAACATAGCATATTCCTTTTCCATAAATACATTCTTTAAATTTGCTACAATCATAACATTCTGTATTTACAAAAAGTTCTCTGCTAGGTTCGATTACTTTCCTAAGCTTTTCTGATCTCCAAATATCATACAGTGATGACTCATATACATTTCCTACATGTAAGTTACCCTGAATCAACCGTTCACATATTCCAACTGATCCGTCATTATATATAACAAGCCCACTTTTACCACCGCTACAAGTTTGAAAATCGTTATAATTTTTTAATCTGTGAAAAACAATTGGTTTACAATCAATTTAGATAAATATCATTTGCAATAGGATGCTTCAAATAAATATATATTGCTTCACTACATTTACTTGATTTTAAATAGATATATTCTTCACGGCTCATATGTTATTTCTTTCACATCTATTGTAGTACTTTTAATAGATATGTTAACCGTATATTATAATTTTTAAACTAAGTTAAGTAATTTTTTGAAGATTTGCGAAAATATTTACATAATCTAGAAGAAGTAAGTTTTAAACTTCCGACCTCTCACACCACCGTACGTACCGTTCGGTATACGGCGGTTCACAACTTAATAACTATGTACTTCTTGTTAGTGGTCTGTTAGTGATAACAGACCTTTTAATTTTAGAATCTTCTTGCTGATTAGTGACCCTAGTCCACCTTTGGTACTGATAAGTCCCCCCAGAGTAAGACATATATCTTTCCTATCATCAATCTGACTCAATTGAGATTCGTGACCATCGAGCCAACAGTTTTCCTGGTTCTATCTTCAGATTTCATCTCACGATGGAAACCCTTGAATTCGGCTAAACCTTAGAGACTACATTCCTTGGCTAGAGGTACTTTTCAACCTCGTGGTATATGCCATATCTTGCACATCGAAAAAAAGAACTTCCTGTTTGTGAAGTCCTTTTTCTGTAGATAACTATTTTGTTTCATTAGCAATTTTTGCTGCCTGTTCACCAGCAATTTGACCAGATACAAATGTCCAAGACTGTGCCTGTCCACCCCAAGGTGAATATGCTGCACCAGATTTATTTGCAACACCTTCAGAATCCTGTCCTACAGCAAATAAATTAGCAATAGGCTTACCATCCTTAGTTAAAACATTCATATTGACATCGACATCCAATGAACCAACAGTACCATATGAATATCCAGCACTTTCAAATAGATAATAAGTATCTTTACCATTACCTAAAGTCTTAGCTAAAGTAGCTTCATCCATGTTTAGTTTTTCAGCAAGTTCCTTAGCCATACCCTTAAATGCATTATTTGTCGCAATAGCCACATCAATAATCTTATCCAAGTCTGCAATTGGCGTATTAGCTGCTGGAACTTTACCACCTTGATCTAGACCAAAAACACTTACTTTAGATGTTGTTTCTGATAATCCCTTATTTTTAATTGTATCAATTTGTTCTTGTGTATATGCATTGTAATAATGGAATCCAGGTGCGAATACAACACCTACTGTAAGTTCCTTATTTTCTGTACCAGATTCATCAAGATTTGATAATAGTTCACCCTTCTCGTTAACTTGTTTTGCATCTTGCGTAATTGAAAGAGCGGAAAGAATCGCCTTTTCATCAGCAGTTAATGTATCATCACGAATAATATTTGGGACTTGTGAGATATGTACCATCGGCAATGTACCCAATGCATATGTTGTACCACCAACAGATTGGCCCATCTTAATACCAGTTCCATCATTCACTGTATCACCAATCTTATGGATTGTACTACCATATACTTCCTTCATCATTTCATCATTGCCTAAAAATCCACCTGTTGCCAAAATTACAGTTTTTCCATAAATTTCATATGTTGTACCATCATAGGAAATTGCCTTTACACCAATAACTTTTCCATCTTTATCTGTAATTAATTCCTTAGCAGATAGTTCTAACATATAGTCATTCTTTTCATTCATTTGTTTGGCTTTATCTAAAGCATGTTTAAACTGATATGTATGATCAGGTCCAAATTTATACCATTTCTTATTATCAGCAGTATATACAGTCCATTCTTTTGTCCATTCTGGAACAACAAATGATCCAAGTAATCCATTCATTCCATCAAAGCTGAAGTCAAAGTTATCCATATAATAGTCAAGTGCACTTCCCGAATTATATACAGCTTTCTTAATGACATCTGCCTTTTCTTCTGTACCGACATACTTAATCCAAGTGTTATATACATCATCAGCATTTATATAATCTTGACCATTATTATATTTATCTTTTAAGTTCTTTGAATTTAATGCCATTGGTCCATATACAGATGCGGAATTTCCACCAATTTCACCCGCAGCTTCAATGCCAAATACTTTCGCACCTGATTTTGCCGCAGATGCATAGGATAAAACACCAGATCCACCTAGACCAACAACTATTACATCATATCCCTCTAATTTTTTGGTATCTGTTTTCTTCTCAGAAGCCTTAGACCAATCACTTACATCACCACCAGCAGACTCAATTGCACGAGAGACAATATTTTTGATGGCTCCTGAAGATGTTGTAGCACCTGTAATGGAATCAATACCAACAGACTGTGCTTCTAGAATACGAGGAATTAATTTTTCCTTTGCTACATTAAACCACTGTGCTGTTTCAGAGTCATGTTCTTCAGTAATTTCAATATCTGTAATCTTGTTATCCTTTATAG
>JABZLU010000171.1:0-2834 GCA_015256605.1 Solobacterium sp. | reverse complement strand
AGCCTAATCTTCCTTTCGTCTTTAAATATGGTCCACCATCACTGACTTTGACCCATTCCTTATGGCCTTTACCACAAGCACCGCAACCATAGACACCACGATCACCAGATAACATCGAAACATTACCTAATACTTCTGTCACATATCCTGTCATGATGACTGGTCCTACAACTTTACCTGTTAACTTACCATCCTTGATTTCACGTCCAAGTTTGAGAATACATTGAATACCCCAATGCTTTGGATCTTCCATACCAGAGGACATACCTTCTAGTAAGTATCCATGTTTTACAGACGCAATCATATCTTCAACCTTATCTGTACCTGAATCAAAGAGCGTATTTGTCATACGGGTATAAACTTTATGTTCATAGTTTTGACGCTTACCGTTACCCGTTGGCTTTACGCCTAAACGTAGTGCACTTAAGGCATCACAAATACCGCTGCGTAAGATACCATTTTCGATTTCAACGACATCTCCTGCAAGTGTTCCTTCATCATCAAACGCAAAGGAAGTTACGTTATCTGCACAAAGTGCACCTTCATGCATGGTCACAAGATCACTACCTACTCGTTTGTTGATAAAGTCTTTACCAAGGGCACGGTTTTTAACGAACATATCCATCTCTACACCATGACCAAACGCTTCGTGGGCGATAAGACCAGATACTTCTGGTGTTGTGATAATGTCATATTCACCCGGTTCAATTGGATCAGCAGTTAATACTTCTTTAGCAAATTTAACTGCATAATCAATCTTATCCTTTAGTTGTGTAAATACTTCAGGTCCACCTAAAGCAGATAATCCTTGGTAGCCAATCTCATTCTTACCATCCATCACGATGATAGGTGCGACTACCCCTTCACAATACACATAGCTTTGTCTTAAATCACGGTTGGCAGTTAAGAATAACTTTGAAACGTGTGTGGATTGTGCAATGACCATACAGTCCACAACATGTTCATCCTTACTGATTGCCTCAAGGGAATAAGAATTTAAGTCATTTACCAACTTTTCAATATCTGTATTTTCAGGTAACTGTTCGCATTCCTTTTCCACAAAGAGTGTGAGTGGTTCATCCTCTAATTTCTTTGTGTTGTATACAGCTGTCTTTGTTAGTTTTAATACTGCAAGTTGCGCATCGAGTTCTTTCTTGATCTTGTGATAAGTTTCATCGATGGAATCCGCATCAAAGTGATTAAATGCATATTCACTATATAAGCCATCTTTATAGACACGCACAACACTACCGCGTTCTGTCGTTAGATTGGAAGAACTGATGACTTTCACCTGTTGAGAGATGCGAATCGCAAAGCCCTTAGAATCCGTCGAAAGAACACTGACATAATCATAATCGTCGCCTAATTTAGAAACTAATTGTTTTAAACTTGGCGCAAGTGTATTTAAATATTCTGAAAATGGTGCTTTCATAATTTTTTCATCCTTTCATTTTGCTATATTGTACATCAATTTATCTTGCTTGGATATTTCATTTTTGTAACATCTCATCGCATTTTCATTGTTTTTTCAGATAGAAATTATTAAAATTGATGACAAATGACAATTATAAGGCGTGGACATACACGGCTTTTTGCATTTTTAGACTTAGAGGAGGATCGACTATGCGTATTGGTATGGATATCGGATCAACAACCATCAAGTGCGTTGTACTGGATGAGAATGATCAAATCATCTATTCCGCATATGAAAGACATTACAGCCACATTCTTGAAAAGACACGTGAACTGTTAACGTCTTTAAATGATACATATTTAAAAGGTAAGAAAGCATACTTTGCGATTTCCGGTTCTGCTGGAATGGGCTTAGCTGATAGTTGTGGTGTTAGTTTCGTACAGGAAGTATTTGCGGACCGCGTTGCGGCGAACCGTCTAAACCCTGGCACTGACTGTATCATCGAGCTTGGTGGTGAAGATGCCAAAATCTTATTCTTAACAAATGGTACCGAAGTTCGTATGAATGGTTCTTGTGCTGGTGGTACTGGGGCCTTCATTGACCAGATGGCTACCCTTCTAAAGATGAGCGCTGATGAGATGGATAAGGCTGCTCAACAAGCAACACGTAAGTATACGATTGCGGCTCGTTGCGGTGTATTCGCAAAGAGTGACGTTCAACCATTAATTAACCAAGGTGCTTTAGCCAGTGATATTGCGGCTTCTATTTACCAAGCAGTTGTAAATCAAACGATTGCTGGCCTTGCCCAAGGCCGTCCAATCTCTGGAAAAATTTTATACTTAGGTGGACCACTCACATTCTCTAAATGTTTACGTGATAGTTTCAACGAAACATTAAAGGTTGAAGGCATCTGTCCAGAAAACAGTCTTCTATACGTTGCCTTAGGTGCCGCATATTATGCAGATAAGGAAGTTGTCTTTGACGATGTTGTGAAGGGCTTAGCCAACTATGGTAAAACAGCGACATACGCAAGCTTACCACCACTCTTCAACAATGTTGAAGAATATAACGAATTCAAGAAGCGTCACGCGAAGGCTAGCGTCCCACGCGTAGACTTTGATGAAAATACTGGACCTGTTCATATTGGTATCGACTCTGGTTCAACTACCATCAAAGTTGCGGTCATTGATGATAATGCAAACCTACTTTATACAGACTATCAATCCAATAGTGGTAACCCACTACCTATCGTCATTGAAGTCTTAAAGGGTCTATATGAAGCTCATCCAAACTTAAAGATTCAATCTGTAACAACAACCGGTTATGGTGAAGCGTTAATGACACATGCATTACATACTGACTTTGGTCTTGTGGAAACAGTTGCTCACTTTACAGCTGCCAAACACTTTATGCCAGATGT
>JABZLU010000170.1:0-2844 GCA_015256605.1 Solobacterium sp. | reverse complement strand
AAAGATAACAGGTACCTCAGAACGATAGGAACGGATAGCTTCAATGAGGTCAAAGCCACTCTTATCGCCTAGCATAATGTCAAGAATCCATAGATGTACATCTTCATCAGAAGTATGCGAGTAAGCCTCATCAAAATCTAAATAGGAACGTACTTCATATTCTTCTTTTTCTAAATATCTTTTTACTAATTCATTTAAATCTTTTTCGTCTTCAACGATTGCGATTACTTTTTTCATATTATCACCGCCTTTATTTTATCACAGGTTGGTTTGTTAATGTATCTTTGCCACTATTGTACTCCATCAAAGAAAAAAGGGCATCAGCCCTAATGATTTTATTTAAATCCATGTTTTCTCATCTTCTGATCGAAGATATCATTGATGATTTTACTGAGTTGTTCCTTTAGTTCACCTTGCAATTCATCACATTGTTGCGCTTGGGCATATAGTTCTGGATATTCCCTAGCAATCTTTGCCACTGTATCCTTTGTCGCATGTCCTCTTACAAAGAAAGGAATCTTATGCATAACCTCATCAGGTACTAATTCAATAATCATTTTCGCTGTCTTATCCATCTTTATTACACTCCTATCAGTTTCAAGTGAAACTGTGGATTATTATACTCTGATTCCACCCTCATGCACGTAAACTGCCCAAAAGAAAAGCGGAATTATCCGCTTAGTTGAAACCATATAGCTTTTGTGCAAGTTTATAAATTGTTAGTAATGCACTCTGTCCAAACTTACCAGGTAAGTTAACAGCTCTACCAACAAAGGAATAACGCACTTTATGGTAGATTTCTTCATCTGTTTCCTGCATATACTTCCATAAGTCTTCCTTCATCGCAAGATGTTCTGGTGTTCCAGATAATGTCGCTAGAACCGAAGTAATTGCGGAGATAATCTCTAAGTAGGAATACATATATTCCGTACAGTTAGGAATCGATTTATCATACGCACTCAATGTATCAATCATAATCTTATTGACACGTAACTGTTGGTCGAGTCGTTTGATCATAACTTTTTCGTTAACAGATTGATCATCACGACCAATAAAGTAATGGTAAAGATTAATATCTAAGTAGTACAACTTCTTCACATATGGTAAAGGCTTGAATACATAAATATTATCTACATAGAATGTATGCTTAGGTAATACCAATTGGCTCTCACGCAATACCTCTGTACGATATACGCACGCATGCATGGTCATATACTTACCTGGAGGCATCTTCTTAACATCCTTCCAAGTAAATGTACGATTGAGCGGCAAGTAACCCTTATAGTTAATTACCTTCTTATTCTTTACGCCTACTTTGTCATAGATATAGTTACATAGTACTAAGTCAGGAACATTTACAGCATCTTCACCACTGTTGCTGAACATCTCTAACTTCTCAAGTAAAGTTGCGAGTGCTTCCTCTCCAAGCCAATCATCACTATCAACAACCTTGAAGAATACACCAGTCGCATTCTTAATACCTGTGTTGACAGCCTCACCATGTCCACCATTTTCTTGATGTACAGCTTTGATAATTGTTGGATATTTTTCCGCTAGACGATCAGCAATCTCTGCTGTACCATCCTTTGAACCATCATCTACGATAATAATTTCTACTTTTTCACCACCAGTTAATAACGTCTCAACACAGTGTTCCATATAGTCCTGTGAGTTATAACATGGTACGGCAATACTCAAAATTTTCATAATTACCACCTATCTATCGTTACTATTGTAATATGAAAAAAATAATTAGGCTACCACCCTATGTCACATGATCATTTAAAAACGGCATCAATCACGATGTCGTTTTTAAATTTATGCGATGGATACTACAGTTTATAGGGCTGTTATGAAAGTTATAAATCCTAACACAACTCCAAATGCATTTGGAATTATCAAGATATAATCCTTCTTTGGTTCCTTCGTCCAACCATAAATAACCCATATCAAACAAGAGAGGGCCGCAGTAAGTGGCTGGTGTGGCTGTCCCTTCATACCATTCAAGTTTGCGATAATCTGTGGAATATAAGTGATAAATACAAAGACTCCAACAAACGCTCCAATTGATCCTACAATCGTATTTATTTTCTTTTTCATATCATTTAACTCCTTTCGACAATATACCCCATTCTAAACGAAAACTCCAGATCACGTCAAATGATATACGGTCATTTCACATAGTTTTCATAAATTTAATACAAAAAATAACGGCATCAATCACTGATGTCGCTATCTAAAGTTGTTGTAAATCGGTAATCAGGATAACGTTCCTGTATATCCTGAACAATGCGTTTATATAGTGCTTCACGATCATCACAATTAAAGTCAATGACGATATCAAAACGTATCTCATTTCCCTGTACAAAGAATCCATGCATTTGGATAACATGCTCTACGGACATAACAATCTTTCGAATCTCTTTGTACAAATGTTTCGCTTCATCATCCTTTGTGTTGTATGCATACACACTAATTGCCGTCACAAAGACATGTGTTTCATCATAAATCTTATCTTCGATTCTACGCTGTAATTCATCAATCTCATCAGCAGTCATCGTATCATCTACTTCAATATGTAAAGATGCCACATTCTTATTCGGTCCATAATTATTCAAAAACAAATCATATACACCATGTACTTCACGAAAAGTCATAACCAACTTTTTTATTTGATTCGTAAGTTCCTTATCTGGACGTTCACCCAAGATCGAAGATATCGTAGAAGCCGCAATCTCATAGCCAGCTTTGATAATCATAATGGAGATAATGACCGCAAGATAAGAACTAATATCGACATTCGTCCAGATAAACAATAATGCGGCCAAAATCGTACTTGCGGAA
>JABZLU010000016.1:0-11058 GCA_015256605.1 Solobacterium sp. | reverse complement strand
TGGTTGAACTACTTGAATCGATTGGTGCGGTATCTGTATCGCAGAACTTTGATGAATCAAAAGTAGGTCGAATGGAAGAAAATGGAGAAACGATTATCGATCCACACTTTTGGTTTGATATTGACTTATATAAACAAGCAACACAAGAAGCTGCTAAAGCACTCGAGGATAAATTGCCAGATTTAAAAGATGAAATTGAAGAAAATTTGCAGGCATACCTTAAGAAGTTGGATGAACTAGATGCGTATAATCGTGAACAACTCAATCAGATTCCATCTGATCATAGAATTCTAATTACACCACATGATGCGTTTAATTATTTCTCCCGTCGCTATGACATTACCGTAAAGGCACCACAAGGTGTAAGTACTGATGCGGAATTATCCAATAGTGATATGGCGGAAACTGCAAATTATATTGTTGAGCATCAGGTAAAGGCTATCTTTGCGGAGACAACAACTGACCCTGCACGCATGGAGAAGTTGAAGGAATCGTGTAAGGCAAAGGGATTTGATGTGACAGTAGTAGGTGGAGAGGGAAAAGAATTATTCAGTGACTCTTTAGCACCTAAGGGACAGCCTGGAGATACGTATATTGATATGTATCGTTTCAATGTTGACCTCATCGTATCAAATCTCAAGTAAAGGAGTCATCTATATGAGTTATATACATGTTGAAGATTTAACAGTCTCATATGGAGAAAGTCCAGTCCTTTGGGATGTGGATGTTGATATCGAAAGAAATGCAATCACAGCGATTGTAGGTCCAAATGGTGCAGGGAAATCAACATTATTGAAATGTATTCTCGGATTTATCAAGTCCATTTCAGGTGTGATAACAATCGATGGTAAAAGTCTTGCGGAAGTACGGAAACAGATTGCTTATATCCCACAGGTATCTGCAGTGAATTGGAATTTCCCGATTCGTGTAAAAGATGTAGTATTGATGGGACGTTATGCGAGTCTGGGATGGTTAAAATGGCCGCGTAAAAAAGATAAGGAACTAGCTCGTCATGCCCTCTATGAAATGGGACTTGAAGAATTTGAAAATCGGCAGATATCACAATTATCCGGAGGACAGAAACAACGTGTCTTTATCGCTCGAGCACTTTGTCATGACGCGGATTTGATTGTGATGGATGAACCACTTGCGGGAGTTGATCAAACCAGTGAACAAATTATCATGGATAAAATCAAGCAACTACAAAAAGCAGGAAAGACAATTGTCTGTGTACACCATGATTTACATACGCTAAAGAAGTACTTTGACCATGTTATATTTATCAATAAGTATGTGATAGCCAATGGCAAAATCGATGATGTATTAACAGAAGAAAATATTAGAAAGACGTATCAAAATGACAAATTTAACACAGATACTATTCTCTTATGATTTCTTAGTTGTGGCGATTGGAACAGTATTACTGGCAATTCCAAGTGCGATTGTAGGATGTTTTAGTGTTTATAAGGGACAAAGTTTAATGGCAGATGCAGTAGGACATGCGTCTTATCCTGGCGTTGTCATTGCGTTCATGTTATTTTCTGTACGTAGTTCTGTGATATTAACACTTGGTGCTGCGGTAGTTGGTATTCTTGCGTATCTAACAATACAAATGATTCGAAAGCATAGTGTGATTGATTTTGATGCGGCACTCGCGATTACCCTTACAGGTTTCTTTGGACTTGGAATGGTATTAAAGAGTTACTTACAAGGAAACTCTTCCTACATGCGTGCATCACAAGCGGGACTAAAGAATTATATCTTTGGATCTGCAGCGTTTATCATGAAGGAAGATATCATCATGATTGCGATATGTGCAATTATCGCAGCAGTATTATTGGCTTTATTCTATAAAGAATTAGTGGCTAGTATCTTTGATCCACAGTTTGCAAGTTCAATTGGGATTTCAATGCCTATCGTAAGTGGTGTCTTATTACTGATGATGGTGATGTTTATCGTTGTTGGATTAAAGTGTATTGGTGCAATTTTGATTTCCTCATTTTTAACCATGCCGTGTATCTGTGCAAATCAACATTCTAGAGATCTTAAATGGGTATTGTGTATCGCAGCTTGTGTAGCTGGAATTTCCGCATTTATAGGAACCTTTCTTTCTACAGCATATAGTGGTATTGCGACAGGGCCAATGGTAATACTTTGTATGGGTATATTTACAATCCTATCTATGATATTTGGCAAGTATGGTTTAATTGCACAAAGAAAACTTGGAAAGGATGCGAAATCATGTCAGAAGTATTGTTAACACTAATGGTAACGGCCATTGGATGTGCAATCCTAGGACCTGTTCTCATCCTTCGGAAATTAGCGATGACAGCCGATGCACTATCACATTCTGTGTTGCTAGGAATTGTAGTCGCCTTCTTCTTTGTGCCGGATTTACGTTCTATATGGTTGGTCATTAGTGCATCTATCTTTGGTGTATTTACAATATGGCTTGTGGAAGAATTAGCTCGGCATCATTTGGTAGAACGTGATGATGCTTTGGCGATTGTCTTTCCTGTATTTTTTGCCTTAGCTGTACTACTAATTACAAAGTTTTTTCGGAATACCCATCTAGATGTTGAAATTGTATTAATGGGTAATCCGCTCTTTACACCGTTTATTCGACAATTTGGCATGCCGAAGTCGTTATTTGAGATGTTGGTGATTACAGCGATGAACGGAATATTTTTACTAGTGAATTATCAGAAGTTGAAGATATCAATATTTGATCCAGAGTATGCACAATTAATTGGAATACCTGTTACATATTTATATCGTGTATTCATGGTACTAGTATCGATTACCTGTGTTGTGGCGTTTAATAGTGTTGGTGGTATGTTGGTAATTTCATACTTTGTGGCACCTGCAGCTGCCGCATGTATGATTACAAAAGACCTAAAGATTACAATACTTGTATCGATACTCTTTGCGATTATTAATTCATGGTTAGGATATCATTTCGCAATGTTGTGGAATGTATCGGTTTCTGGCATGTGTAGTTTGGTGGGTATGATTACAGTAATATTGGGTATTATCTTTCATCGAAATGGTATGTTGAGACAATGGGCAAAGTCATTTGTCAATTATGAGAAGTTCTGTGAAGATTTACTACTAGTCCATCTTTATCGTCACAAGGGAAATGCAATTGAGTTAGGGTATCAAACAATTCATCAACATCTCAACTGGTCAAATAAAATTACAGATGATCGTATCGAAAGATTAATCAAGCGAGGATATGTTGCACGTAATGATGCAAAACAACTATATTCCTTAACGGAAAAAGGAATCACATATGTTACAAAACAATTATTTCAATAGAATTTATGGATATGACAAAACGTTATATCCATTTTTGTTTTGTCTGTTAGGCGGTATAATAAGCATAAAGAATTGAGGTGTTTGAAATGAAATTATTTGAACAATTCCCACAGTATGAAGATGGGTTTATAGTATTACGTCGTTTTGTACAGGAAGACGCAAAATACCTTTCGGATGTATATGAAGTAAGATTGACAAAACGCCAAGCAGCGAAAACAATAGAAAACTATGAAAAGTCCTACCAGGATAAGGATGAAGTGATTCTTGGCATTTTTGGAAAAGAGGATGAACAATTAAAGGGTATTATTGAGATTTACGATATTCATGAGACGGAACTTTCTATCGGTTATATGGTTGTTGAGAAGTACCGTCATCAATCATATGCGAAAAATAGTGTTTATCTTCTAACGAAGAAACTAATTGAAGATTATGGTATTACATGCATACATGCAAATTGTCATGTGGATAATATTTATTCTATCCGTGTATTAGAACACAATGGATATGAAAGACTTGGACAAGATGAGGATGAGTATGTTTATGAATATAAACCAAAACAATTAGTACAGGATACATTTGATCAAAATGAGAAGACAATCGTGCTTGCCGGTGGATGTTTCTGGGGTGTTGAAAAGGTATTTAAAGCGTTAGATGGTGTTGTGGAAACAACCACCGGATACGCAAATGGCATCACAGAGAATCCAACATATGAGGAAGTATGCCGCAATGAAACAGGGTATAAGGAAGCAGTGAAGGTGGTTTATCAACCGGATGTAGTTTCGTTATCTATCATCATTCGTGCATTCTTCTTATGCATTGACCCACGTCAACGTAATCGCCAAGGTAACGACATTGGTACACAATATCAAACGGGTATTTACTATGTAGATGAAAATGATCTTGACGTGATTAAGCCAATTTATGCACGTGAGCGTATGAAGTATGATCGTTTCTTTGTGGAACTAGAACCACTTAAAAACTTTTATACTGCGGAAGAATATCATCAGGATTATCTGGATAAGCATCCTAATGGGTATTGTCATATCACTGCGTTTGAGATGGAAGAAGTAAAGAAGTTAAATCAACTACCATGTCAAATTACAGTCATTCTTCCATCAGAAAAAGAACTGAAATTAGAAGTAAAGAAAAATACAACGATTGTGGAACTGATTCAAGAAGTACATACCGAACATCGGATTTACGCTGCACTCATCAATCATAAGAATGCACACTTTAATGAACGTGTTAGTGAAGGTGATGTTATTGAACTTCAGGATATTCGTGCATCGT
The DNA here is from genome assembly GCA_015256605.1 of Solobacterium sp. Taxonomy (GTDB): domain Bacteria; phylum Bacillota_I; class Bacilli_A; order Erysipelotrichales; family Erysipelotrichaceae; genus Bulleidia. The sequence goes on along the minus strand of JABZLU010000016.1, from coordinate 6,450 downwards.
ATGGCAATACTTGTTATCAAACGTCATTAACACTTTTATATTTGAAGGCGATTCATGATGTAATGGGTAAGAACGTGACAGTTACGATAGCCAATTCATTATCCAAGGGATTATTTACTGTAATTCATGCTGGGAATGTGACAGATAATCTTGCGAAGGAAATTGAAACACGTATGCATGAACTTGTCGAGGATGATCTAGAGATTACAGAAGAGTATGTAGACCGTGATAGTGCTATTCAACTCCTACAGGATGTCAAAGATAAGAAGAGCGTAGACCTATTAAATACCGCAAGTGATTTAAAGAATGTCTATGTGCTTACACTTGCGGATGAAAAGATGATGTCTTTTGTACATGCATTACCATCCACAAGTTATATTCCATTCTTTGAAGTACGTCGCTATCGTAATGGATTGTTATTGCGTTTTCCACATCCAAACTATCCTGACGAGATTCCTCCATACGAGGAACAGAAATTACTGTATGATGCATTCTCAGAGGAAACACAATGGGAGAAGTTATTAAAGGTTAGTTTTGCGTCTGACTTAAATCGCATGATTGAAAAGCAAGAATCTAAAGATTTAATCATGTTAAGTGAAGCGTTACATGAAAAGAAAATTGCGATGATTGCGGAACAAATTCAAAGAGCGAAGAAGAGAATTATTTTGATTGCTGGTCCATCTTCATCTGGCAAGACAACATTTGCGAAACGTCTATGTATCCAGTTAAAAGTGATAGGTTTAAATCCATTGTATCTTGGAACAGATGATTACTTTGTCAATCGAGATGAAATGATTCCAGATGAGAATGGAAAATATGATTTTGAGGAATTAGAAGCAGTAGACCTTCATCTGTTTGAAACACAGATGAACGCATTACTGCATGGTGAGAAAGTGGATCTACCAGAATTTGATTTTATTACTGGCAAGAAGGTATTTGGTAAGAGAATTACTTCCATTGATGCTTCACAACCAATTGTGATTGAAGGTATTCATGGTCTAAATCCACAACTGACGGAAGGGATTGATGATAGTGAGAAGTTTAAAATCTATATCAGTCCTTTAACACAGATTAATCTTGATGCGCATCATCGTATACCAACGACAGATGCACGCATGTTAAGAAGAATGGTTCGAGATAATCGCACACGCGGGCGCGATGGTGCGGTTACCATTTCATCATGGCCATCTGTACGTCATGGTGAAGAGAAGTATATCTTCCCATTCAATAAGGAAGCTGACGTATTCTTTAATAGCCAATGTGTTTATGAACTAGCGGTATTAAAGAAATACGCAACACCACTATTAGAAAAAGTAAAGCCTGACCAGGCTGAGTATGCTGAAGCGCAGAGGATGTTACAATTCTTATCTTGCTTTGCATCGATTGATGATGACAGTATCATTGCAAATAACTCGATTATTCGTGAATTTATTGGTGGTTCTATTTTAGTTTCTTAAAAAGGATGCTCGAGCCTTCTTTCAATTTGAAGTTATGTTTGATAAAATATGAATTTATCAGAAGGAGGGGGAAAGAATATGTCGAAGGAGAAATTCCCGACGAAATTAAGCATGATATGGCATTTTTTAAGGGGTTCCAAAGTATATTTTGGTTTGTCTATCCTCTTTGCATGTCTTGTTTCGTTATTAGAATTAATTAATCCAAGAATTATTGCATTTACTGTAGACTCAGTAATCGATCATAAAGATGTTGTATTACCAGAACTAATTCAGAACTGTGTTGATAAGGTTGGTGGAATTGCGTTTTTACGTCATAACCTTTGGATAATCGCAATTGTTGTAGTGATTGTTGCGCTACTTGCGGTATCTTGTCGTTACTTCTTCCAGTCTTTTACAGCGATGGGATCAGAGAAGTTGGTAAAGACCATGCGTGATGACCTATTTACGCATATCATGCATTTACCATTTAAGTGGCATAGTGAAAATCATACTGGTGATATTATTCAAAGATGTACATCAGATGTAGATACTATCAAGGGTTTCTTATCGGAACAGTTAATTTATCTTGTGCGTATCATTATCTTGATTGTGTTGGTGTTGTTCTTTATGTTCTCAATCAATGTAAAGTTAGCCCTAGCAACATCCACATTTATTCCAATTATTGTAGGCTATAGTTTCTTCTTCCATGCAAAGATTGGTAATGCATTTGAAGTTGCAGATGAAGAAGAAGGTAAGCTATCATCAATTGCCCAGGAAAACTTAACAGGTGTACGTGTTGTTCGTGCATTTGGACGTGAAGCTTACGAACGTGAACGTTTTGAAAAACAAAACGAACACTATACAAATATGTGGACGCATTTGATGCGACTGTTATCTGCGTTCTGGATGTCATCTGACATGATTTCTAATTTACAGATGTTAGTGGTTATTTCCTATGGTGCTATCATCACGGTAAATAATGGTATGTCTGCAGGTAACTACATTGCGTTTATTGCGTATAATTCATTATTGTTATGGCCTGTACGTTCTTTGGGAAGAACAATTGCGAATATGTCGAAGGCGGGTATTTCTATCGACCGTTTACGTTACATTATGAATTCTGAGATGGAAGAGGATAAGCCTAATGCGGTTACTCCTGATTTACTACAAGATATTGAATTTAAGAATGTATCCTATCAGTATGAAAATGGTTCGACTGAGGTATTGGAAAATGTTTCCTTCAAAATCAAAGCGGGAACGACATTTGGCATTTTAGGTGGAACGGGTTCAGGGAAATCTACACTAATGTATCTGTTAGACCGTCTATATCAGTTGCCGAATGATCATGGTCAAATTACGATTGGTGGCGTTGATATTAGAGATATGAAAGCGGAGTGGATTCGTCAGAATATTGGTATGGTATTACAGGAACCATATCTCTTCTCTCGCTCCTTATCGGAGAATATCAAGATTGCTAAACAGTCTGCAGATATGAAGGAAATACGTACAGCTGCGAAGATTGCGTCATTGGATGAAGCTATCTCACATTTTAAAGAAGGATATAACACATATGTTGGTGAACGTGGTGTTACACTCTCTGGTGGTCAAAAGCAGCGAGCTGCGATTGCACAGATGTTGATACGTAAACCGCCAATCATGATCTTTGATGACTCTCTTTCTGCAGTCGATGCAGAAACGGATGCGAAGATTCGAGCAGGTCTCAAAGATAATATTTCAGAATCGACTGTTATCTTGATTTCGCATCGTATTACAACGTTAATGGCAGCCGATCATATTATTGTTTTAGATAAAGGTAGGGTTGTAGAAGAAGGTACACATGAACAACTGTTAGAGAAACAGGGAATTTATCGTCGTATCTTTGAAATGCAATCACAACAGAGTGAGTAGGGAGGTACGTATGCAAGAAGAAAATAAAAATATATCACTTCCATACTTTGGCATTCCGAAGATTCTACCATTTGCGAAGAAATATAAATACAGAATCATTGCGATGATTCTAATGGGTTTATTTTCGAGTTTAGTAGATTCATGTTATCCGCTATTTAATCAGTATGCATTAAATCACTATGTTGGAGAGAATACTCTTGATACACTTGGACTATTTATCGCACTCTATATTGGAATATTGATTGTTCAAGTTTTACTGAACTTTATTAGTGTATTCTGGGTATCTAAGACAGAGTTAGATTTGAATCGTGATCTTAGAAATACTTCATTCAATCATTTACAGGAATTATCCTTTGCGTACTTTAACCAAAACAATGTTGGTTATATTCATGCAAGAGTTATGAGTGATAGTGGTAAGATTGGTGAACTCATGTCTTGGCGTATGATGGATGTTGTTTGGAATGGATCGTATATTCTATTCGTTATGATTAACATGGTAAGAATTAGTTGGAGACTTGCATGCATGGTGTTTGTGCTTGTTCCATTTGCAGTATTCATCATCGCATTCTTCCAGAAACGACTTGTAAAACTGAATCGTCATATTCGTGAATTGAACTCCCAAATCACAAGTGACTTTAATGAAGGTATTACAGGTGCAAGATCAATCAAGACAATGGTAATTGAAAGTATCATTGGAGATGGATTTCAAAAAGATACAGAAACGATGCGCCATGTGTCTGTGCAAGCTGCACGCTATCAGGCGTTCTTCTATTCTACAGTTACGATGATGAGTTCGATTGCACTAGCAATTGTCATGTGGCAAGGTGGCAATCTAACCGTTAACAACATGATGTTAATTGGTACATTATCTGTATTTATGAGTTATGCATTAGGTATTATGGATCCATTACATAGTGTGATTACTACAATATCTTCGCTTGTCTCAATTCAAGTAAATATCGAACGTTTCAATCGATTAGTGAATACAGAGTCAGATGTTGCGGATTCACCAGAAGTTATTGAAAAGTATGGAGATACGTTCAATCCAAAGAAGGAAAACTGGGAACCACTGATTGGCGATGTAGCGTTCAAGAATGTGGACTTCAAGTATCCAGATGGAGATGAGATGGTCTTAGAAAACTTTAATCTCGATGTACCACATGGAACAAATGTCGCAATCGTTGGGGAAACAGGTGCTGGTAAATCAACGCTTGTAAATCTAGTTTGTCGTTTCTTTGAACCAACAAAGGGGCAAGTTCTCATTGATGGAAGAGATGCTAGAGAACGTTCACAGCTTTGGTTACATTCCAATATCGGTTATGTTTTACAAACACCACATTTATTCTCTGGAACGGTTAGAGATAATCTGCGCTATGGCAAACCGGATGCGACAGATGAAGAAATTATGCATGCGCTAGATCTAGTCTCCGCAAAGTTTGTAATTGAAAAGATGGAAAAGGGCTTGGATAGCGATGTTGGTGAAGGTGGTGGAATGTTATCTACTGGCGAAAAACAACTCTTGTCCTTCGCTCGTGCAATCTTAGCTGATCCACGCATCTTAGTATTGGATGAAGCGACAGCATCAATTGACACTCTTACAGAAAAGGCAATTCAAGATGCGATTGAAACAGTTATCAAGGGAAGAACATCCTTTGTGATTGCACACCGTCTATCTACGATTGTAAATGCGGATGTTATCTTGGTTGTTCGCGATGGTAAGATTATTGAACGTGGTACACATTCAGAGCTCATGAAACAAAAGGGTTACTATTATGAACTCTATACACGTCAATATGAAGAGATGGTAGTAGATACAGTTTCATAAAGTATGATGAGAACCTAGCGATAGGTTCTCATTTTTCGTAGTATACGCATTTGTATTCAAACTGTAGATGAGTTAACATAATTCTATGATAAAAAAAATAACAAAAATATTGATGGTATCCATTCTAGCACTGATTATACTAGCTGGGTGTCAGAAAGGCTCTAGCGATAAGAATCTTATTGGGCAGTATTCATTGGTTGAAATTGAAAAGGATGGACAAGCAATTCTAGCTGATGAAATTAAGGTTGGTGATGTGACGGGTTTTATCATCTTCAATGAAGATGGAACAGGTACATTTATGATGTTAAACGATAGATTACCTTTTACCTGGAAAGATGGAAAGATTACAGGTGGTGATCAAACCATTAGTTATGAACTTGATGGCGATAAGTTAACACTTATTATATCGGCTACAGAGAAGATATATCTGCAGAGAGAAAAATAATATCGACGATAAACTAAACCAATAAAAATTTTTACGATCAATGTGGTAATAAAACAAGTGGAGCAGAGTGATTTATATCACCCTGCTCCGCTGTTTTCTATTTACGAATTATAATTTGATTATTTATCACTGTCCGATAACAATATAATAAGACGGCATAAATGATGAAATGCCAATTACTTTAATACCAGCTGATTCATTCATTGCTTGAACTGTCATACCATTACCAAGAGAGATACCTACGTGGTATGGTGATGAATCAGTCCCCCAGAAATATAGAGCACCTGCTGGGGCATTCCATACATCATAACGATGCGTTCCTAAATGTTGTTGTACATAGGTTGTTCTCTCGCCAACTCCATAACAATATTGAACTAATCCAGAGCAATCGAAGCCAGATGGAGATGCACCACCCCATATATAAGGAACTTTGCCAACAAATGATAATGCTGTATTAATGGCTCTATTATAATCTATTGAAGTTGGATTACTAGAAGGTAAACCTCCAACTAACTGTGTATTAATCAATGGGCCACCATCAGCAAATTGATATAGATGACCATTTTCATAAAGATAACTATTTGCAATCATTGATCCTGAAGGTGCTCCTGTGTTTGTAGGGCGTAAATAATACCACTGGTTATTTAACCATAACCATCCAGTTACCATTGCGTCATTATTTTTCGGATCTAAATAATACCAATAATTGTCGACATATAGCCATCCGGACATTCTTGATCCGCCTTCGGCTAAATAATACCAATGACCATCGATGAATTGCCAACCAGTCAGCATTGCACCGGAACCGTTCAGGTAATAATGATTTTGCCCAAGAG
>JABZLU010000169.1:0-2856 GCA_015256605.1 Solobacterium sp. | reverse complement strand
TTATAATAGACAAACTTATGAATCATATTCCCTCCACTAATATCGAGTATCGATATTCATCTACCCAAAATATAATATCGAGTATCGATATTGTCAAGTAAAATAAAATCACCCCTAAGCAGAGATGATTTCATCTAATGTAATATCATGTGATTCAATATCTATTTGATCAACTTCTTGTTCCTGAAATGCAACACCTATTCTATTTCTACAATTCAGTAGAACTGAATCATAGTACCCTTTTCCATATCCTGTACGACGATTCTTTGAGTCGTAACTACTTAATGGAACAATCATCATGTCTATCTTTTGAACTGGAATCATTTCCGTTACATTTGGTTCTAATAAGCCAAATGGTGCTGGTACTAAGTCATGATTGGATTTAATTTTATAAAATTTCAAAGTATTCTCCACTACTTTTGGAACACATACTGTAATATTATTCGCAAAACAATACTTAAGAATTTCCGATGTATTTAATTCATCCTTGATAGAAACATAACATCCGATTACCATGCCTGCATGAATTCTCGAAATTACTTCTTGAGACACCACACGACTTTTTTGGTTACGTTCTTGCAAAGATAATAAAGCACGTGCTTGTAATCCTTTCGCACGTGCAATCTTTTTATCCAACGGAGCCACTCATATCCAGTTTCATCAACTGGTTCAATTCTACAGCATATTCCATCGGTAATTCTCTTGTAAACGGCTCTAGGAATCCCATGACAATCATTTCTGTTGCTTGTTCTTCACTTAAACCACGTGACATCAAATAGAATAATTGGTCTTCAGAAATCTTGGAAACTTTCGCTTCGTGTTCGATTGTTGAAGAATTATTCATGTTTGAGTTTGTAGGAATCGTATCACTCTTAGAAATGTTATCTAAAATTAACGTATCACATTCAATGTGTGCCTTTGAATTTCTAGCAGCTGGCGTAAAGTGAACTTCATCACGGAAGTTTGTTACACCACCATTACGTGATACAGACTTAGAAATAATTGAAGAGCGTGTATTAGGAGCTGCATGAATCATCTTAGAACCTGTATCTTGGAACTGTCCCTTTGAGCCTACACCAATTGAGATACAAAGACCTGTCGCACCTTCTCCTGCAAGAATGCAAGATGGATATTTCATGGAAATTCTAGAACCGATATTACCATCGATCCATTCCATTGTTCCACCAGCATCAACTCGTGCACGCTTTGTTACTAAGTTTAAGATATTGCCAGACCAGTTCTGTACAGATGAATAACGACACTTCGCATTCTTACCTACATATACTTCAACAACTGCGGCATGTAAAGAATCCTTAGAGTACTGTGGTGCTGTACAGCCTTCAACATAAGAACATTCAGCACCATCATCAACGATGATAATTGTTCTTTCAAACTGCCCCATGGACTCAGAATTAATACGGAAGTAAGACTGTAATGGCTTTTCTAACTTGACGCCCTTAGGAACGTAGATAAAACTACCACCAGACCATACTGCACTATTAAGTGCGGAAAGCTTGTTGTCACCTGCACTAACGATCTTACCAAAATACTGTTTAAAAAGTTCTGGCTGTTCTCTTAAAGCAGAGTCGATATCCAAGAAAATAACACCTTTCTCTTCGACTTCCTTTAACATGTTATGATAGACAGCCTCTGATTCGTATTGGGTTGTAACACCTGCTAAAAACTTACGTTCCGCTTCCGGAATACCTAACTTTTCAAATGTATTTTTTACTTCTTCAGGAACTTCTTCCCAACTCTTTTCTGTTTCTTGAGAAACTTTACGATAGTAAGTAAAATCTTGGAAATCGATTTCACTTAAATCCGGTCCCCACTTAGGCATAGGCTTCTTCATGAAGATATGATATGCATCTACACGTTTTTGTGTCATCCATTCAGGTTCATGCTTATATGCTGAGATTTGTCTTACAACTTCTTCAGAAATACCCTTACCTGTATCGATGATGGACTTCACATCATCATGGAAACCATATTTATAATCATCTTGGGAAGAAAGAACTGCTTCATCTTCAGAGGTTAGCTTAATCTGTTCGCTCATTTCTTACCCTCACTTTCATCAATCATCTGTTCAATCGCATCCCAACCAATGGTTGCACATTTTATACGATTGGCTTGTTTATATACATTCTTCAACGCAACTGCTTCTTGTAAAAGTTCTGGATCATATGGTTGCTCGTGAATCATTGCAAAATAATTTTGAATAATTACACGCGCCTCATCCAATGTTTTTCCCTTTAACAAGTCAGTCATCATCGAAGTACTCGCTGTTGAAATTGTACAAGCAACACCTTCAAAGCGAATATCCTGTATTACACCATCCTTGATATCAGACTGTACGGTAATATCATCAATACAACTATCAGAAGCCATATGTACAGATAAGTAACGATCGTCTTTTACCAATTTATGATTATGTGGATATTGATAATGATCCATGATCAATTCACGTAGTATCTGCGGATCATTAATAAAATTTTCTACTTCACTCATTGTTTATACTCCTTTAGAAGAAGATGCCAACTGCATTTTCTAAACTGATGTTCTTCGCAACTTCAATAAAACGATCTACTTCTTCTTTTGTATTATAAAAATATATTGATGCACGAATTGTTTGATCCGTGCCGATTACTTCATGTAAAACCTTGGCACAGTGATTACCAGAGCGTACTGCAATGTGACTAGCACCAAGATAGCCAGCCGCATCCTGTGCAAAGACTCCCTTTGCGTTAAATGTAATCGGTCCAGAAGTATTATTTGGGTTATAGAATTCGATGTTGTCTAATTCTTTTAACTTTTCAGCAAAATATGCACGAAGTTCCTTTTCATATGCACTGATAT
>JABZLU010000168.1:0-2892 GCA_015256605.1 Solobacterium sp. | reverse complement strand
TCCACACTTTCATATCACGTTTGATAGCTTCGTCAAAGATAATATCTAAATCGTGCCACCAACCTTCTTGGCAAAACTCTGGATGTGGACGTGATTCAATACATACAGCTTTAATATTCGCTTCATCAATCACTTTCATGTATGTACGCAGTACATCTTCACTTTCGTGGTGTTGCCAGAAAAACGGGAATATATAATTCCCTGTGTTATCTTTTGTAAGTGCGTGTAGCTCACTCATAGTTATTATCTCCTTTCAACAATTAGAGAATTGTTCCGTTGCTTTCAATTACTTTTTGATACCAAACAAAGGAATCTTTCTTCTTCCGTTCTAAATTGCCACTACCATCTACTTGTTTATCTACATAGATTGTTCCATATCTCTTTTTGATTTCTCCAGTAGATGCAGAAATCAAATCGATAATACCCCAGAATGTACATCCAAGTAATGGTAAGCCATCCTCATTGATAACCGCATCCATTGTCTTGATATGTTCTCTCATATAGTCAATACGATATGAATCATGTATACCATCTTCTTCTATTGTATCGTTGGCACCTAATCCATTTTCCACAATGAATAATGGCTTTTGATAACGATCATATAAAGTATTACAAGTAATTCTTAGACCAAGTGGGTCAATCTGCCATCCCCATTCAGAAGCCTTCAGATATGGATTTTTAACAGCTGAAAATACTGCATTTCCTTTCGCATTTTGTTTATTGATTTCAGGGTCTGCAGATACACAACGTGATGCGTAATAAGAGAAGGATATAAAATCAACTGTTCCTTCTTGCAGAAGCTTTGCATCCTCTGATGTGATATCGATATTTACGCCTAATCTTTCCATTCTCTTAAGTGCCCAAACTGGATATTCTCCTCTAGCTTGAACATCAATGAAGAAGTAATTATCTCTATCAGATTCCATCCCCTTGTATACATCTTGTGGATGACATGAATATGGATAGAACTGTCCTGCTGCTAGCATACAACCAACCATTGCGTCTGGCATTATTTCATGAGCTAATTTTACTGCCTTAGCAGAAGCCACTAGTTCATGATGTGCAGCTGTATATAACACTTGATTCTTGTCTTCACCTTCCTCAAAGTAGATGCCAGCTCCCATAAATGGTAAATGTAATAACATATTGATTTCATTAAATGTTAACCAATATTTTACCTTTCCCTTTAATCTTGTAAATAATGCATGGCAAAGTTTCATGAATGCGTCAATCATACGTCTATCTTTCCATCCACCATACTTCTTAATCAAAGCAATTGGCGCATCAAAATGGCAGATTGTAATGAGTGGTTCAATTCCATACTTTAAACATTCATCCACAACTGCTTCATAGAAATCTAAACCTTTTTCATTTGGAGTTTCATCATCTCCATTTGGAAGGATTCTAGTCCAAGCAATGGAAAAACGGTAACATTTCATATTCATTTCCGCAAATAACTTTATATCTTCTTTATAACGATGATAAAAATCAATTGCGTCATGAGAAGGATAGAAATGTTCTGTATCACATTCCAACATTTTCTTTAATCCTAACATTACAGGGAAACGGTCTTCCCCATAAGGAATTGTATCTACATTTGCTAGACCACGGCCATCTTCTTGATATGCACCTTCGCATTGATTTGCGGCTGTTGCGCCACCCCACAAAAATTCTTTTGGAAAACTCATAATCCCTCCTTAAATCAAGTTATGATTCTCATCATTATCCCATATACGATTTAAATAATAACATACTGTACAGTCATTCATTTTTAACTGTCGATCAAAGATTCCATCTGGTGTTAATTTACGTAATAAGTTAAAACAAGCTTTACCATCGTTTAGCTCTACATCATATCCATATCCTGCTTGAATGAGTGGATTAACGAGTGTTCTAAAATGTGGTGCTCTTCTTGCATAAACTGGTTTCCCATCCAATTCATCAATGGATGAAAAGCGATCATTATATGGTACGTAGTGCTCAATACCTTCATGGGCATGGCCCTCTAGAATATACTTTAGTGTATCGTAATATCGATCTACATAAATCGCATCATGAAGCCCATTTCCTGCCGCTAATACATCATATGCATCTCTAAATGATTTCCACTTTGCAACATTACGGAAGGACGTCTCTACTGATATTCTTGAGTCAAAGAAATTTCCATTTAGTTCATCACCACAAAATAGTATTCTGGTGGACCTATCTAAAAACTGCAATGAACCTAATGCATGTTCTGCAATGTTATACACTTCCAGTTTACGATTTCCTAAGTCAATCACATCTCCTTCTTTGATGAACACTACTGGATAGTCATCGGGAAATTGCATACCTCTTTCAAGGAATTCACCCATCGGTTCATTCCTGCGAGAGTAAGATTGTTTTGACATATATACACAATCAAATAAATAACAATTTGCTGTGTGGTCAAAATGACAGTGTGTCAGTAACATACGATAGATTGGTTTATTCGTTAGTGTTTGACAGTATGCACGAATGTTTCCTGCACCCATGCCAGAGTCTATCACAATTGCCTCGTCACTACCTTCAATTACATAGGAGTAATCGCCATCTGATAATACTTGCCATGTACCTTCTGCGATTTTCTTTGCCTTAAAATATGGCTCTGACATTGGTCGTATATCACCATCTTCATCTTCAATCAAGATATCCGAAAATCTAGACCAATCAAGTGATTCCATATTCTTTTTCCACCACATACTCAAGCCCCTTTCCCTTGTATGATATTAATCGCTTCATACCATCGATTCATCTGTGATTTCCACTCTGAACGGTTGAAACGGTTTTGATAGATATCATACTTTAGTTGATGAAATAAATTGTCTTTTTGATAAAGTCCTATCGTTAGTCCAGCCATATATGCTACACCTG
>JABZLU010000167.1:0-2893 GCA_015256605.1 Solobacterium sp. | reverse complement strand
GGATTAAAGAATATAAAGAAAATGGATATAATGTCGTTGTAAGGAAGCGAGGACGACATGCCAAAGAAGAAAACAATCGAGGAGCTGGAGAAAGAAAACAAGCTCCTACGCGAGCAGAACTTGAGGCTATTAATAGAGAACGAATTCATAAAAAAATTAGATGCCTTAGTTACGGAAAGAGAAAAGAGAGAAAAGAAGAAATAGTTAGAGCGATATCGGAACTAAGGCAAGAACTACAAGTGCCTGTTAGATTTATCATTCAAACAATCAATGACAGCACACACTTGCCTTATCATATCAGCCGTTCTGACTACTATTATTGGAAAGACAAACAAGACAATGATTTCAAATATGATGACGTAATGAATGATATCATCAGTATTTACTATACCCATAGAGGAAGATATGGATATCGACGCATTTATCTTGAAATCAGAAAGCTGTATCCAACAATCAATCATAAGACAGTACAAAGACTCATGCATAAGATGAGTCTGTTTGGAAATACACCTAAAGCTAAATACAAATCATACAAAGGCAATATGAATGGTACAGTAAAGAACCACTTACTAGATGTCGTTATTGATGAAGAGAATCATAATACATATTACAAACGTAACTTCTCTACAAACACAGTAAATGAGAAATGGACAACAGATGTATCAGAGTTCCATATCGCTGCAGGCAAGTTGTATCTATCCCCAATCCTAGACATGCATAATAGAGAGATTGTATCTTGGGACATATCTAAGACCCCAAACTATGAGCAGATTGACAATATGCTTACTATCGCATTTCAGAAACATCCAAATATAGAAGGACTGATATTCCATTCTGATCAAGGATGGCAATATCAAATGAATCAATACCATAAGACTCTACATGAATATGGAATCATACAATCGATGTCACGCAAAGGAAACTGCTTAGATAATTGTGTGATGGAGAACTTCTTTGGAAAGATGAAGAATGAGATGTTCTATGGACATGAATACGAATTCAAAACCTTAGCTGAGCTAGAAAGTGCCATGAATGAATACATACACTATTACAACGAAGAAAGAATACAGACAAAATTAAAAGGCCTGACTCCTTGCCAGGCAAGGAATCAAGCCTTATCATATCTGTAAATTACAGTGTCCAAGAAATTGGGTTCACTTCATTACTGCTATAACTTTTCTTATGTTCATATTTTGTCTTACCTTTCCCTTATTTGAAACGGTGATAATATAGCATATCAATTTTAAGGTGTATATATACAAAATTAGAAAAAACGTAAAAATAAGTTAAAAATGTAATATCATGAAAATTACTGGGGATTTTTGTGAAACACAATTATAATCGTTTATCTAAAAGTATGTATCAGATACTTTATGTAATTTTAACTATTGCAAATTAACTTTCTGTAAATAGAAAAAATATTTTCAAGAATAAACAATTTACTAAATATAAAAAACCACTAAAAAGCATTATATTTTACAAATGATACATGATAATATATATTTGATTTAAAGCATTTTTTGTTGTGCTTTGATGAATTGGAGGGAGAAAAGACTATGAGCAATACTGATATTTCTACAAATATCAATAAAACGAAAAAGCGTACAAACGCAAAGAAACTATCGTTTAAACTCATGTCGGCTATGTTAGGCTGTACAATGTTTTTAAGTCCGATTAAGGTTTTTGCTCAAGGAATTCAAACAAGATCGATGGATAACCAGGTTAACTATACGTTAGCTGGTGAAACAGATGGTGTTTTGGATTATGCGAGAACAGATTTTACAAAAGAAGATAGTGATGGAATACACCTAACAGTAACAAAATGGGCAAAACTTCCAGGAAGTTGGGGTGGCACAGGAAATGGTCCATATAATGGAAGATTTTTGCTAAACTTCTTTGAGTCTGATTTCTATACACAAATTGAGTCAATTACAGTCAATAATGTACAGTTTGAAAAAGAAGCGAATGGTGCACTATGGAAGGCTCCAATTAATAACCAAACATTTCAATCAGGATTAATTGGTGTAATTACCAATACTGATGTAATGATTAAACTTAAAAACGGTGCAACTCTAGATAGCCTAGGAATGGCTTCAAAGAGAATTGACTTTACAACTGTATGGGTTAGATCTGATGGTAAAGCGGATAAGGCTGGTTTTAGTAATGGATTTATTTTAAAGAATAATCCTAATGTTCCAGAACTTCCTTCAAACCCTTCAAGTGGGAATGCAAACTACTTAGGGAAAGGAGTAAATGGACTTGGTTCCGATGGAACGCAGTCTAAAGACGGTAATTTCTCTGGTGGTAATACAGGTAAAGTGGTATCTTATGATGCACAAACAAAGACGATTAAGTCTACTGTATCTTTTAAACCTGATCAAAACTTCTTACAGGCCAATTCTGGATGGGTTCTTTATATTAATGAAGTAATCCCACAGGAATTATTACAGTATATTGATACAGATAATGTAACACTTGGTGTATCTACTCCAACTGGAACAATCACAGCTTCTAATCCTATCAAACTTGTAGTTGACCCTAATGGAAATGGTGTTATCTCTACAAAGGATACACCAGAACTAAGTATTGTAGGTGGTGACTGGAATAAGGTTACACAAGTAAGAAATAAACTAGACTCTCAAGTGTTTTATGGTGTCTTAGGTCAAAGAAGATCTTACACAATCGAATACAAGTTAAAGAGTAATGTAACAAATCAACAGTTTGCGGAAGCATTAAATAACTATATTAATACAAATGGCCAACAATTAAATTTTGAATCTTGGTTAACTGCTGACTTCGTTGATTCTTCATCTGCTTTCCCTAACATCAGAAAACCGGATGGTGGTAAACCAAATAAGATTGTTCAAAATACATATACAAATGCATTCTTACA
>JABZLU010000166.1:0-2930 GCA_015256605.1 Solobacterium sp. | reverse complement strand
ATGCAAAGTGTACAGCTTCCACATGTAATCCACGCTTCATCAACTGATATGCCGCTACTGGTGAATCGATACCACCAGATAACATTAACAATACCTTACCATTGATACCAGCTGGGTATCCACCAGCACCAGGAATCTTACTGGATGTGATGTAGGTTTCATTACTATGAATTTCAACACGAATTGCTAATTCAGGATTATGTACATCAACTTTTAGTTCCGTATTACGTAGAATCTCTCCAGCAACCTCACGATTTACACCATCACTCTTGAGCGGGAAACTCTTATCGTGACGTTTCGTAATCATCTTAAATGTCTTCTTATCACTTTCTTTAGCGATACGAACACAAGCTTGCTTGATATCTTCTAAATTACTATTCACCTTTTCTGTAAAGGAGAATGAACTAATACCAAACACCTTCTTTAATTTAGTTTCGATTTCTACTGGATCTTCATCCGTTAATTTAATGTAAATACGATCGTATGTTTTACGATACGTTAGCGCAGGATAATCCCGCAACATATATTTAATATTAGTGAAGAGTCTAGTAATAAAATCTCTTCGATTCTTACCTTTTGTGCTTAATTCACCATAGCGAATCAAGACTGTATCATACTTAACCATATTGCGAAATAATCTCCTTTAATGACTCTATAAATGAAGCAATCTCTTCTTCTGTATTATGATACGTTAAACTAATACGAATACAAGAGCTTGCTCGTTTAGAAGAATAACCCATAGCACTTAATACATAACTTGGATCATCGGATTTAGATGCACAAGTACTTCTTGCGCTCACCATAAACCCTTTTTTATTTAATGCATTCTGCATTACTTCACTTGGAATCTTCTCATATGAGAAGTTAACGACACTATTAACTGCATCACTTGGTTGATTCATTAAAACACCAGGTATTGTAGATAAACCTTTCAATAATGCTTGTTGTAAAGTTGTAATGTAATCATGATACTTCTTACCATTTTCTAGCGCGAAGCGTAAAGTCTTAGCAAATACCATGTTTACACATGCATTCGAAGTACCACCACGAATACCATATTCTTGTTCACCACCATTAATCAGTGGCACAAATGGTACATGTACTTTCTTAACAAGAATTCCACTGCCTTTTAAACCTTCTAGTTTATGTGCAGAGATAGATGCTAGATCAATGTTTTTAAAATCTACATCAACTTTACCAATTGCCTGTGTCATATCAACATGCATATAAGCATGTGTATGTTTTTTAACATAATTTGCAATCTCATCAATTGGATTAATGGAACCCACTTCATTATTTACTGCCATGATACTAACAATTGCTGTGTCATCAGATACTGCATCTTTCACTTGTTGTAAGGAAACCTTTCCACTAGCATCAACCGGTAAATATGTAACACGATAACCAAATACCTGTTCCATTTGCAAACAAGCATTCAAGATAGATGAATGTTCTACATTCGTTGTGACGATATGTTTCTTGCCAGGTTGGGCAAAACATACACCTTTGATTGCGGAAGAGTTTGCTTCCGAAGATCCTGAGGTAAAGATAATGTCTTCGCTATTTACACCCAAAAGCCCGGCAATTGCACTCCGGGCCTTTTCCATCATTCGACTGATTTCGCTGCCTTCATCATACAGAGACTCACTATTGACGTAGTATTTATCCAATAAAGACTTATAGGTTTGTAATACATCTGGGTGAATCGCTGTTGTAGAAGCACCATCAAAATACACTCTATGCTGCACTCTTTGCATTCTCCTTAATCATAGATTCGTAGTTACCTGGATGAATCTTCTCTATCGTTGCGATTGCTGTTGTTAATGCTTGTGTATATTCACCATTACGGAAACTTAATTCACTACGTGTTAACTCAGAGTCAATATCTGCGTAAGTAGAACGATAACGGTTACCAAATACAATCGTATTTTCAACCATCATAACTGTACCAACAACGTTATTCACATTGTTATAAAGCTTATAGATAAAGTCTAACGCCTCTTGTAATGTTCCATTTAATAACTGCATATTTAATGGAACTTCTACCATCAAGTTATCTAAACGATGGATATAGTCATTTGCACGGCGCATATCATCTTCATAGGCCTCTGAAATATTTGGAAGTTTATACTTACGAATCTTGACTTGCATCTGATTCATAACAATCTGCAACTTCAAAAGTTGCTTCTTACAACGTTCTTCATCACCAGAAGCAGCTTCAATACGTGTGCGAATATTCTTAAATTCTGTATTGCATGCAACAATTTCTTCATTCAATTCCTTTAAGGAACCAACAACTGTACTAGCAGGAACTTGATAGTTACGTACACTATCCATTACTACAGGCATCTTCGTTTCAAGTTCCTGTAAGCGAGCTGTCTGTTCTGCAAGTTTTTCTTCTAAATCCGCAAAGCCAAAACGTGATGATGATTTCGCAAACGCTTCTTTTACATAAGCCGCATTCTTATCTGCTTCATCCGCAAGCGCTGTAGATTCCTTTGATAAATCTTGAATTGCATCAAAGCTCTCGCCTTCTTGTTTTACAGCCTGATCCATTTCACGAAGTTTTGCTTTCATTGTATCTAGCGTTTCACGAATACCTAATGTAGAACCTGTCTTTAATTGCTTTAAAGATTCACGTAAAGACTCCGTCATCTGATTAAGATTCTCTTCAACATTTAAGTGTTTCAAATAAACACCACGATTACGGTTATGAATATAATCCTTATGAAGAACTTCAGCCATGTTAGGAATAACGCCCTTAGCATCTTCTAATAATGAAGGCATATTCTCTATCATCTCTTCAAGTTCAGCCATGACCGCCTTAATACTTACAAGTTCACGATTTGCCTTATCAAAATCACTGGAGAACATCCATTCTTCAAAAGTCGCAAACATCTTCTCAGTATCTACAACCTTCTGCTCTACTA
>JABZLU010000165.1:0-2942 GCA_015256605.1 Solobacterium sp. | reverse complement strand
AATTGGAATAGATTTGTATCTCCCGTCTTTGGTGAAGACGATGTTGGAGGTGTTATTACAATCTTTTTATATACATGTACTCTATCCCCGTTAGCTTCTGTATGAGTAGATACATATTCATAACCGGTGATATTCTCTACAGCTTGCAGTCCATATACCTTTGGCTGTAATTCTATACCATCTTCTGTTACGTAGTGCGTATAGTCAATACCTACACGGATAATACGATTTTCACTCTCTTCATAAACATAATACGCCGCATATCCACCCCAGCCATTTCTTCCATATTCAATTTGTGAACCATCTGCTGAATGATTAAATAAATCCACAAATCCATTATAGATTATATCTGAGGAGTATTGATTGTACGAAGGAGTATCATCTTCTCTATAAAATATATTTATATTGCCTTCAAAAGTTACACTCTTTTCACCAAATGTACCTTCTTGATCAACGACCATTTCATTTGTTTTCAATGATTCGTCAATCTGTACGATTGTATCGTAAGGTAATTCTCTGTTCATGGAAACTGCATAATTCCAATAACCTTCTTGATAATCTCTTAAAGGAGCTTCATACGGATCTTCTAGTGTAATGGTAAATCTTGGATCATCTTCTTCTAATGGTAAGTTATATACAAACCTGCTTGCATATAAATACTTAGAATCCACATAATACACTACATCTTTTAATTCAAATTCCGTATTATCATTCTGATTGATAACAGTTATCTTTCGAGCATAGTACTTATCGCCCTGTCCATAAGGCTTTGAAGAAGCGTTATATTCAGGGGTAACCTTCGTCTTATACCAGACTACCGAATTCCAATCTTTAACCTTTACCGGTGTCATTTCCCATCTAGATGAACTATCTCTAGATTTGTAATATAAAAGATAATCTTGGTCAAAAGTCATTGTTTGATCATGATGTAAAAAAGCATTCGAAAAATGATTAAGACCTGGAAATGTATATGTAATAGGTGCAACAGGAGATGGATTGGTTGTTGCGATTGTTAAACTATTTCCATTTACTGGTTGTGTGTTCAAAAACGTATTGATTGCGATTTCCTCATCAGAACTTACTACTGGTGAAGCATGTACAGATAACACATTGCTGTACAGTAATACCGAAGTCATGGACAAAGACAGTCCTAGGGCTGTTGTTTTTAAAATTCTCTTTTGGTTTCTTCTTTTATTTTTGTTCATTCTTCTAGTCTCCATCACTAAATTTCCCAAATAAAAACATGTATTTTAGTTTTTGAACCTATACATGCATGCAACAATTATACTGTATATTATAAAAAGGTAAACTGATATGCTTGATAATTACATCTTTTTAGGAATATTAAAACCCCATCGATGATATTCGTTCATCAATAGGGTCATTTTATACTATCTCGTATTAAGAGTTTTTCTTCTTTGTAATAAATGCACCAATACTTCCAATCATGCCTGTAAATAACATGAATGTTGAAGTAAACAGACCAGCATCACCTGTCTTTGGTGTTGCAGGAGTTGTAGGTGGTGTCACCGGTGTTGTTTGTACAGGTGTTGAAACAACCCCAGTAATAGCCGTTGGAACGGCTGGCTGCGTTGGAATCGCAGTTAGAGTAGCTGGAATAGCTACAACAGGCTTATAAACATGCACTCTATCACCATTTGCTTCTACACGAGTAGTTACATACTCATAACCCGCAAATGTTTCCTGTGGTTGCAAACCATACTTCTTAGCAACCGGTATCCCATCTGCCGCAACAACAGATGTACCGTCTTCTGTCACAAAGTGTGTATAGTCAATTCCTACACGAAGAACACGATTAGTAGCTGGTGAAGATGTAAAGTCTGTAACTGTTGCATCTCCCCAAGGTTTAGATAACATATCATTTACTACTGGTTCAGTTGTAACATTTGCAAATAAATCAGCGTAAATAACGTCTGATGTATATTGTTTGTATGTATCACCCTGTAAATCTTCACTAGGACTATACGTAATATCATATTTACCTATCTTATCACCAAGTACACCCGCAACATCTTCTTCAACTTCGCCCATCTTTAAAGATTCGTCGACTTTGACAATTGTTTCATAAGGAACCATCTCAGTAACAGTCGCATGTAATGTCCAATATCCATTTCCAAATAACGGAATCAAACTTGCTTCTTCAATTTCAGCCTGGAATCTTGGATCATTTTCTTCAATAGGCATATCGAAAGTATAACGGTTATACCATAATGTTTCCCACATACGATAACCATCCGCATTATTTACTGAAAATACTGCATTCTTCACTGTAAACTCAGATCCATCAACTACATCAATCAAAGTTACTTCCTTGGCATAAACATATGCATCTTCATAACTTTGAGGAGTTGGACTACCATCAGCCATCTTATTTACATTATAGGCCTCAACACTAGCCCAGTTCTTGATTTTAACTCTTTTTCCGAAATTTGCATCATTAGAGTCGATAATATATTCATAGTCCTGATCAATATGGACCTTTCTAGTACGAGATTGGAATAAAGAAGTGTAGTCATTTACACCTGGAAATGTATAACCATTGGATGGTTGTGTAACAGCCACTTCACCAATATTTGTCATATCATTGTTCTGTGGCTGTGTAGCCAGGAACGCTTGAATCTTAGCTTCATCATCTGCCGTTAAAGCTACTTGGGCATAAGTATTGATTGCATTTCTATAAGCTAATGTTGGTGTTATCAACAATGCAAGTCCTAAAGTTGCTATATTAACCATTTTCCTTTTGTTAGATTTCTTCATCTCTTTTCTCCTTTAATATACACTCTTTTAGTTGTTTTCTATTTTTCAATTATTTTGCATTGCTATATATACACTTTCCTTAAATGCATATATACAGAGTTTCATACATGCATGCAAAATATTGAATTATCTTGGACATGATATCTGACAACATATGGATAAGC
>JABZLU010000164.1:0-2953 GCA_015256605.1 Solobacterium sp. | reverse complement strand
GCTCTATAAAAGGCTTCTTGGCTTAGGATCCCAGCATGACTTGCACCAAAAATATATATAGACTTGTTATCTAAAGTTGCTTTACAAATTTTTGATGCGGCTTCCAATATGTTTTCACTCTCATAAGTTTCAACTTCATTAATCAATTTTACAATTTTTTCTATATATTCGATTCCCATTTTTGATAACCACCTTATTAAGGAATCAATCTAGCAATAATACCTTCAACAATTCCAAATAACGAGAAGTCTTGTCCACCATATACTAACATCCATGGCTGAATTGTTTTATTAAAGAAATATGCACCAAATCCGACTAAGAGAACCATAATTACACCGTTTAACGCTGATGCAATAATTGTCCCTCTAATTCCACCCTTTGCATTTGCAATGATAGCTGCACATCCATTTTCAAAGAAGCACGTAAAGATCAATGGAATAATTACCGTTGGGAACATTCCTCTTGTTAATAAAATTGTAGCTGTTGAAGTAATTACCGCAACGATGAAACCAATCAACAATGAGTTAGGACCATATCCAAATAATACAGGACAGTCTAATGCTGGAATAGCACCTGGAACCAACTTTTCTGCAATACCCTTGAATGCAGGTACAATCTCAGCAATTAACATACGTACACCTTGTAACATAACGGTTACACCTACACCAAAGTAGACTGAGTGTGTAAATAAGTACGTAAAGAAACTACCAGTATATCCAAATACTTCAGCCGGAACTAATCCTTGCGAACATACAATACCAAATAGAATGAGATATACTAACGCAATCGAAATAGAACCAGTAATAGATACTTCTCTTAGGAAACCTAATGACTCAGGTAGTTTTAGATCTTCACAACTCTTTGATTTATCTCCAACTAACCCTGCCACAAATCCTGCAATAACAGATAGTGTTGTTGTTGGGTGAGCAATTGTAAAATCATCTTTACCAGTTACTGCTTTAACTAATGGACGCATTAAGTTAGGTGCTATTACCATATATAAACCTGTAAATACAGCTGCAAAACCAATTAACTTACCACCTGTTAAACCAGCATCAACACCTGCTGCAATAAATACAAATGGGAACCAATATAACATATGACCTGTTAAGAATACAGATTTCCATTTTGTAAAGCGTGCAACTAAAATATTAAATGCAAAACCAATCAACATTACTACACCAATTTGTGTACCATATTCCGCACCAATATCAACTGAAGCTGGCGCAGCAGCATTACCAGGCATTAAAGTATTAAATGTTGCGATAATACCATCAATTGATTTTCCAGTAATTAAACCTGTACCAGTATTTAATACAAAGAAACCAATTGCTGTCATCAATGTTCCTCTAACAATTTCTGAAGGCTTTTTCTTCTGTAAAATTAAGCCCACCATTGCGACTAGAGCAAGGAAAATAGCACCTTGTCCAAAAATTTCTTTAATTATAAAATTCAAAACTGACATATTTTCTATCTCCTTTCATTTGAATTTTATTGCAGAGAATTCATGTAATCTAAAGTTTTATCTTCGACTTCTTTACTATTCATAAAATCTTCAATTACGATTACAGGTACATCTACACGATCTTTAATTCTTTCTGCTAATTCTTTTGATATAAAGATTGAATCACATTGATTACTTAAACAAGTTCCAACATCACCACAGAATGTATCTGCTTCTAATCCATGTTTCTTCAAAATATCATCAATTGCCATTCTCAACATCAAAGAAGAACCGCATCCAAATCCACATACACATTGAATCTTTGGCTTTTTCATTTTTCTTCCTCCTTTCTATTAATCATTTATTACTTGATATAACTCATCTAACGTTTTACATTTAGCAGCATGTTCCACAAAATTCTCTTGCATAAGTTTCTTTGCTGCTTTAGATAATAAATCTAAGTGAGTTGCTTTATCTGTACATGCTAAGCACATCAATACTTTCACTGGATCATTTGGACTGCCAAATTTAACAGGATTTTTTAAAGTAACTATCGCAAGTGAAGGCTCATGTACTGTTTCTGAGTTTGGTGCAGCATGTGCTAATGCAAAACCTTGTGACAATACAATATATGGTCCTAGTTCTTTGACACTATTGATCATGCTATTTATATAACCTTCTTCAATTTGTTTACTATTTATCAATAAATTGCCTACGCCTTTAATGGCATCTTCCCAGTTATCAACATCAAGATTCACTTCTATATTTTTCTTTTGAATTAGTTCTTCCATATTTACCTCTCTAATTATGCAATTCTAAAATTGTATCTATATCTATATTCTTATCAGAAAGTAGTACTCTATTCTTTTCTTCTTGGAAAATGGATACTATGTCTAATAAAGTCAATTTTTCTCGATTTTTTACACCAAGAACTATAATATTTCTTACTAGCTTACCCTTTCCATCTCCTAAAATAATCGGATGTCTTAATACAAGTAATGAACAACAGTCTTCAAATATTCCACTATCATTACCAGCATGTACAAAAGCAGTTTCTGGCAATAAGACCATATATGTTCCTAAAGTTCTTACTGCATCAATCATCGTTAATACATATCGCTGTTCTATCTTTCCAGCGTTTAGTAATGGTGTTGCTGCAATTTGTATTGCTTCTTCCCAAGAATCGCATTTATCGAGTATCTGAATATCATTTCTCCTAATTAAATCATTGATACTTACAACCTTTGACTTATTGTCATCTTGACTTAGATAGCTATCCATAAAGCTTTCGCACATTTTCTCATATGATAATTGGAATATGCGTGCATGAATATAATCGGCATCTTCTGGATTTAAAAGAGGATTAACTATCAAAGTTGGAAACTTATAATTTGTACCTTCATGAGTAGTTATAATTAAATCTACTTTTTGTTTTTCCAGATACTTTTTGGTTTCTGCCATTGAAAATGGCCCGATAATTTCACATTCTGTTATTAACTGACGTATTCT
>JABZLU010000163.1:0-2990 GCA_015256605.1 Solobacterium sp. | reverse complement strand
GAACTGTGATAGTTTCATTTTCATCGTATTGAGGATTAAACTTACCATCCGCATCCTTTACAGATAAGCACTTCTTAAATACAACACCCGTAACATTTCCATTTTCAGTTAGGATTTCCTTTGGACCCCAACCATTCATAACAGAAATATCTTCTTCCTTAGCTTCTAGTACTTCATCTCTAGCTGCAGGCATTTCCTTTTCACCTTCAAGGCACAACATTGTGACTTTGCCTTCTGTTAAACGAACAGCAGTACGTGCTACGTCAACCGCAACATTACCACCACCGATAACAACTACATCACCTTCTAATGCATGTCTTAATTCTTCGTTATTTGCCTTACGCAAGAACTCCACACCTGTTTGAACACCATTAGCGTCCTCACCAGGAACACCTGTCTTACGTCCACCTTGGGCGCCAATCGCAATATAGAATGCTTTATAGCCTTCACTACGTAACGATGGGATTGTTGTGTCCTTACCAATTTCAATGTTGTATTTAAACTCAACACCCATTTGACGTAGAACATCAATTTCAGCTTCGATAATATCTTTTTCTAAGCGGAAAGATGGAATACCATTCAGTAACATACCACCTGCACGGCTTTCCTTTTCAAATACCGTTACAGGATATC
The DNA here is from genome assembly GCA_015256605.1 of Solobacterium sp. Classification (GTDB taxonomy): domain Bacteria; phylum Bacillota_I; class Bacilli_A; order Erysipelotrichales; family Erysipelotrichaceae; genus Bulleidia. The sequence continues at coordinate 2,357 of JABZLU010000163.1, read as the reverse complement.
CATGCATACGGAGGTAATAGGCTGCTGAAAGCCCAGCAGGACCAGCACCAATAATCGCAATCTTATATTTATCAGACCACATTCCACCATCATCCTTTTCGCATAAAGGAACGAAGCGTGTCTCTGCATTTAATTCTTGCGCCGCAATGTACTTCTTGATTTCATCAATTGCGATAGGTTGGTCAACCTTACCACGTGTACATGCATCTTCACAACGACGATTGCAGATTGCACCACATACCGCAGGGAATGGATTATCCTGCTTGATTAGTTTGAGGGCATCCATGAATCTTCCTTCAGAAGCCATCTTTACATATCCTTGTACTGCTAAGTGAGCAGGACAAGCTGTCTTACATGGTGCTGTACCAGTTTCATAACAGTTAATCTTAGAAGTTTCACGATAGTCTGGATTCCAATGATCCTCGCCCCATTCTGTCTCATCAGGCAGTAATGTTGTCGGATATTTGATTGCGCCTAAACTTGTACATAACTTCTGACCAAGCTTCGCAGCTCCAACCGGACAAACTTCTACACACTTACCGCAGGCAACACACTTTTCTTTCTCAACATGTGCTCGATATGCGGAACGTGATAGGTTTGGTGTATTGTACAACTGTGATGTACGTAACGCATTACATACACCAGGTGCACAGTTACAGATACCTACAATCTTACCTTCACCATCAATATTTGTAATTTGATGTACGAAGCCATGACGTTCACCACGTTTTAAGATTTCTAAGACTTCATTGTAAGAAACATAATGCGCTCTTCCACGGTCAACCTGGTATTCAGCCATGTCTCCAACACCAATACAGAATTCACCATTGATTTCACCAGAGCCCTCACCACGCATCTCCTGTTGACGACGACATGTACATTGGCTGATTGCGTACTTATCATACTTATCTAACCAATGACTCAAGTGTTCTACAGATACGGATTGGTTTACATGTTCAATTGCCTTTTCCACAGGAATAACATGCATACCAATTCCACCACCTCCAAGTGGAACCATTGGTGTAACAGGTTCTAGTGGCATCTGTGTCATTAAGTTAAAGAATGTCGCTAGATTTGGATGTGCTTCTGTTAGTTCATCATTCATCATCATAAACTCAGCAGACCCCGGAACGAAAATAGGCACGTTATATTGTTTCTCGTTCTCTGGATTTTCACGATTCATCTCAATCAAACCAATCCAGCATAGATGATCAATCATCTTCTGTGTTTCTTCTAACGTCATGTTATTTTTCTTTGCTAGAACTTCTGGTTTATATCCTACACGTGTCTTCTTGAACGATAACATGAACTTTACTTCTTCTTTTGTAAGTAGTTCATCTAACATCCAATATTCAGGATCTTCTGTTTTCACAGAATGTGTTAATTTCGCCTTGATGCGGTTAGTAATCATGCATGCAAGGTCTAATAATAGTTTTTCCTTTTCTGGATCTGCAGCTACATAATTTGGATCTGGAACGAAATCTCGTTCATTTGTCATTCTCTTTTTTGGGGCAGTTGTCATAATTATCTTGTCACCTTCCACTCACCTGTTTCTTCTTGTAACCAGTTGAGCCACTCTTTCATACCCTCTTTAGTTTTAGCACTTAGAGGGAAAATTTTAATATTTGGGTTCAAACGCTTTACACGTTTGATACATGTTTCTAAATCAAAATCAAAATATGGTAATGCATCAATCTTACTGATGATTAGGACATCACTCTTTTCAAACATCAATGGATATTTGAGAGGTTTATCATCACCTTCTGTCACGCTTAGAATCATGACATTATACCTAGCACCTGTATCATATTCCGCAGGACAAATTAGATTTCCTACATTCTCTAAGAATGCTAGGTCAATGTCGTGTCCCTTCATCGCATCAATACCCGTCTTTGTCATCCCTGCATCCATATGACACATACCATCTGTATGTACCTGTACCGCAACAGCACCTAACTGTTCAATTCTTTCCGCATCAACTGCAGATTCAATATCTGCTTCAAGAACCGCTATTTTAATTTTCTCCAACATTTGTATTGTTGAACTTAGAAGTGTTGTCTTACCTGAGCCTGGAGAACTCATTAGGTTGATGAGTAGCGTTCCTTGAAATTTCATTTCCCAGCGTAGTGCATCCGCATCCTTTTCATTTGATGCAGTAATACTCTTATGGAGTTCTATGACTTTCATTTCGCATTCCTCCACGCTTCGATACGCTTGCGTATCGCATGCATCATGTCATCAAATCCTTCCCCAGTCTTTGCACTGATTGGATAGAATTCCATATCTGGATTCAGTTTACGAACATGTTCTTTACAGCGTTCTTCATCGAAATCAAAGATGGCTTTTGTATCAATCTT
>JABZLU010000162.1:0-2999 GCA_015256605.1 Solobacterium sp. | reverse complement strand
AGAAGAAGTAGCACAATTACGTGCAGATATTGAGCGCCTTGGTAATATCAATATGAATGCACCAGAAGAGTATAACGAAGTAAACGAACGCTATGAAACATTAAAGAATCAGATTGCAGAACTTACCGAAAGTGTTGATAAGATCTTAGCTGCTATCGATGAAATGGATACTGTTATGAAGCGCCAGTTTAAAGAAACTTTTGATAAAGTTAATGGTGAGTTTAATGACATCTTCCGTGCTCTTTATGGTGGCGGTAAAGCTGTTCTTACATTACAAGATCCTTCTGATATTTTGAATACAGGTATTGATATTGATGCACAGCCTCCAGGAAAAGCAGTTCAAAATAACATGTTATTCTCAGGTGGTGAAAAGAGTTTAATTGCGCTTTGTGTACTCTTTGCGATATTAAAGATTAAGCCTGTACCTATGGTAATTCTTGATGAGGTTGAAGCAGCGTTAGACCCTGGTAATGTAGAACGCTTTGCACAATATTTACATCACTATACACATCAAACTCAGTTTATTGTTGTTACGCATCGTCCAGGTACAATGGAAAATGCAGATGTGCTATATGGTGTGACAATGCAGAACCAAGGTGTATCACAAATGTTAAAGGTTACTTTACATGATGCACTCAATATGGCAGATGCAACAGCCGAGGAGGTACAAGCATGAGTTTTTTGGATAAGTTAAAAGAAGCCTTCTCTAAAAAAGATGATAAAGCAACATACTTATCAGGCTTTAAAAAATCAAAACAGACATTTGGTGATCAATTAAATCAAATGCAATATAAATACAAAGGGGTAGATGATGAGTTCCTTGAACAATTAACAATTATCCTTTTGGAAAGTGATGTAGGTATTGAAACAGCAGACTATATTTGCGAACAGATGAAGATAAAATGTTCTGAATATCCTACTATTACTTTTAAATGGGCGATGAATTTCTTGCTTGAAACAATGAAAGAAATTTATGAAGCTACACCAGATAAGCCAATTTCATTTAATGAAAATGGTACAACTGTTTTCTTATTAGAAGGTGTTAATGGCTCAGGAAAGACTACAACATCGGCTAAACTTGCACGCATGTTTTTAGACCAAGGAAAGTCAGTCGCATTTACTGCAGCGGATACATTCCGCGCTGGTGCAATTGATCAGCTTGCAAAATGGGGAGAACGTTTAGGAGTTCCATGTATCAAAGGAATCGAAAATGGGGACCCTAGTGCAGCCATCGTTGATGGATGTAGATATGCTATCGAAAATAAAATTGATATCTTATTATGCGATACAGCAGGTCGCTTGCAGAACAAAGCAAATTTAATGAACGAGTTATCAAAAATGAATCGAGTGGCAGCTAAAGAGATTCCTGGAGCACCGCATAATACATGGCTTGTATTAGATGCTACAACTGGACAAAATGGTTTATCACAAGCACAGATATTTGCAGAATCTACAAATCTAAGCGGTATAATCTTAACTAAGATGGATGGGACAGCAAAGGGTGGCATTGTCATTGCAATCAAGCATAAGTTACATATTCCTGTGTATTATCTTGGTCTTGGTGAACAGCCAAAAGACTTGCGACCATTTGACTTAGATGCATATTTATATAGCATTTCAGAAGGATTAGAAAATGCAAAGTAAGTTATATTACAACAGTTTATTAGACTTCTATGAAAAGCTATTAACACAAAAACAACAAGAAATATGTAATTTCTATTTCCGTGATGATTTATCGCTACAGGAAATCAGCGAACTAGTGAATACATCACGTGCAGCGATTCACGATACAATTAAACGTTGTAGAAGCGAGTTGGATTTGTATGAAGAGAAATTATGCATGCATGCATCTTATATAAAGCGATGCAAGCTATATGATAAGATACGTAAAGTTGGTTCAGCAGAGGTCAGTAAATTAATTGACCAATGCTTAGATACAGAAATTGATTAAGGAGGAAGACATGAGTAAAGTCATTTCAGTAAATTCAGGATCATCATCACTAAAGTTTCAATTATTTGATATGCCTAGTGAAACAGTATTAACAAGTGGACAGGCAGAACGCATTGGGCAACAAATGGGTGCCTTCACGATTAAGTACAATGGAAAAAAGGAAACTGTAGAACTTCCAATTCCAAATCACAAAGTAGCTGTTGATATTTTATTAAATAAATTAACAGAACTTGGTATTGTAGAAAATCTTGATGAAATCAAGGGGGCAGGACATCGTATTGTGCAGGGTGGTTCCTCATTCGATCAGTCTGTAGTTGTAGATGAAGAAGTTGAAAAGATTGTTGAAGAATATGGTGAATTAGCCCCACTACACAATCCTGCACATTTAGTATGTTATAGAGCATTTAAGGAATCTTTACCAAATATCGGTCATGTATTTGTTTTTGATACAGCATTCCATCAAACAATGCCTGAAGAATCATATATGTTCCCAGTACCATATGAATGGTATACAGATTATAAGATTCGTCGTTATGGTGCTCATGGTACAAGCCATCAGTATGTAAACCGTCGTACTGCTGAATTAATGGGCAAGGATGTTAATACATTAAATATGATTACATGCCACTTAGGTAATGGTGCCTCTATCACTGCTATCAAGAATGGCAAAGTATTAAATACATCAATGGGATTAACGCCATTAGGTGGAATTATGATGGGTACTCGTTGTGGTGATATTGATCCAACGGTTGTATTCTACATGATGAAGAAATTAGGATGCACACCAGATGACATGGATACATATTTAAATAAGAAGTCTGGTATGTTAGGCATTTCAGGTATTAGTTCAGATGCGCGCGATGTACAAGCAGCTATTGATGCTGGTGATCCACGTGGTGTCTTAACTGGAAAACTCTATACAAATCGTGTTATTAATGTTGTAGGTGGTTATTACTTCCAATTAGGACACGTTGATGCGATTGTATTTACAGCTGGACTTGGTGAAAATGATGATGCATGCAGAGAGCGCATTTTAAAAGCAATGGAA
>JABZLU010000161.1:0-3000 GCA_015256605.1 Solobacterium sp. | reverse complement strand
CTTTTCATCATTGTCATGTAGATAAGCGATGAACTTTAATGCATGGTCCATTTCTTCTTTAGCCTGGATGTTATACCAGTTGGCAAAACCATCTAATCCCTTCTCAGTGAAATGATTTGCAAATTCTAGATATAAGTAAGCACTGTACATTTCTTTGTTAATCTGGTCGTTGATTAGTTTTGAAACTTTCTTCTCCATTATGAGTTCCTCCTATGACCGTAGTCACCTATAAGATAGTAGAATTACATTTCATTTTCAAGGAATATGCTCAAACTAAAAAAGAGACTTAGAATTTTCTTCTAAATCTCATAATCGATACAAGAGCGAGCTTGAATCTTATCTTTTAATAAAGCTTTTAGTTTTAAGTGTTCTGGATGAACCTGGTATGCATTTAATGCCTCAAAAGATACAAAGTCAAACACTAAGGCAAAATCATAATTTGTTGGATCTGCATCCTTGTGATTGCATACTACTTCACCACTAGCCACTTCTTTTAAACTAGTAAGTGTTTTAGCAAGAGTTACTGCCTCTTTTAAACTTTCTTCATGGTTTAAACCCTGAAGTTTAAACATTACAATGTGTCGAATCATATATCATTACTCCAAATTTAGATGGTAACGTAGGATATATACGTTAGCCGCAAAGAAGATAACATTCATAATAATCGAATAAATTAATGTCATTGTTTGATAACTCATATGGTTAAGAGCATTCATAAACTGCACTGCACCAAATGTCACTACAAAGATAGAAGGAACTTGGAATAGAGATGGAACCACAATACCTAGGATAATAAATGTAGCGATACCAACAAGTAAACGATGTTCTGGGAATAAGTTACCAACTGAATAACATAGATAAATCAGTAATAAGAACTGTGAAGCTGAGAATAGATACGTTGCACATAATTCTATAAATCCTAAATCTAATACAATCTTTAATACACGAAGTAACCAATCAAAATTTAGACTACGAATCAAATCGATAAATTGACCTGTACCGATAATCATACCGGCTAGACATACTAGCTGTGCTAGTACAAATAGTATGACATAGATCATATATGTAATAACCTTACTTAGTACAAGTTGCCAAGTGGTTACTGGTAATGTATGCATCAAATATCCCTGTCCAGATAATAGATTCTTGTGGAAACGCTGTACAGAAGACCCAAAGATCATCATAAATGTCGCAAATACAATTCCGACTACCATCAAAACCAAAATAAACGAAACTGTCGAAGAGTTACTTGTGTAGAATGGATCATATGCAAATCTTTCTGACATGATTTTAAGATTGGTGTTCACTGATACACCAAGTACGATGGATAATAAGAATTCAGCGCCAATCAAGATTAGAAATAATTTATACGTTGATTTAAACTCAAAATGAATTAATTTAGCTAGCATGCGAATACCTCTCTAAATAATGCGTCTACTGACTTACCTTCTTTTTCACGAATATCATCTACCGTGCGATGGAATACGATTTCTCCATCACGGATGAAGATTGCCTCATCTAATACAGGCTCTACATCCGCAATCAAGTGTGTAGAAATGACTACCAATGCATTCTCACTGTAATTACCGATAATCGTACGTAAGATATAATCTCTAGCAGCTGGGTCAACACCACCAATTGGTTCATCTAAGAAATAAACCTTTGCTTCACGACTCATCGCAAGTACAAGTTGTACTTTTTCTTTATTACCCTTTGATAAATTCTTAAGCTTATCTTTTAGTTGAATATGTAACTCGTCCAACATCTTTAGTGCTCGGTCATAGCGGAAGTCATCATAGAAACTCCTAAACATCTTTAATAGTTCACCAACATTCATCCAATCTAATAGATAATCCGCATCAGGTAGATAAGACACAACTGCCTTAGTTTCGATTCCTGGCTTCTTACCATCGATAAAGATGCCACCATCTGTTGGGGTTAACAAGCCATTAGCAAGCTTTAACATTGTTGTCTTACCACTACCGTTAGGACCTAATAAACCTACAATACGTCCTGACTCTAATGAAAGATCAACGTGGTTTAACGCTACTTTATTGCCGTATTTCTTTGTTAAACCTTTGCATTCAAACATTACACTCATCATTCTTCTCCTTGCATATTAATAAAATCAATCATTTCCGCTTTGGAATATCCTAGCTTTTTTAGCTTAGCGTAATATCCCGCGGTTAGGCTTTTCGCCTCTTCACTTTTGATACCATCAAGCATTGATCTATCTTCACTGACAAAACGTCCTGCTGTGCGTTGCGTATATACGAGTCCTTCTTGTTCAAGTCCTGTAAGTGCCCTTTGCATTGTATTTGGATTTACTCCAGATTCTTCTGCTAATTCACGAACAGATGGTAACTTGGAACCTGCTGGATATACACCCGTCACAATTCTTCGTTTGATAATACTGACCAGTTGTGGATATATTGCTTGATCACTTCTAAATTCCCAACTCATCATATCTCCTTCTGTATTACTGTCTTAATACAGTATTATATTAATACAGTAATATGAACCTGTCAACAATAATTATTTATTGTTTTTCGATAAATAATTATTGAATTACAGAAATATATGTACTATGATACTTCCACAAGGAGGACTTGATCATGGAATCTAGTTCAAAACATATACGTAATAGCATATTACTTACACGCATATTGATATTACTCATTGCGCTTATCGCAATCTATATCATCATCAATAGTGTTTCTATCGCAACTGAGTTTATTGACAGTCGAAACATCACATCACTTTCTACGCAGAATCAAATTATTCTTGCCTGCGGGATTGGTTATATTGGCTTTGTAGTATTACTTCGCCTTCTATACATCATCAATCAACTTCTCGTAAATATCTCTAAAGAAAATGTGTTTATTACTGAGAATGTAAATCTATTGAGACATGCAAGTATTTGTTGCTTGTTAGGAAGTGTTCTTGCCTTTATACTTGCGGCAGTTTGGTCAAAGCTATTCTACAGTATTGTATTTGCGG
>JABZLU010000160.1:0-3007 GCA_015256605.1 Solobacterium sp. | reverse complement strand
ATGTATGCAATTCAGTATATGCAATTTTGCAGAATACCATACTGGATAGAGATTGATGGCGGAATAAAACAAAAGAGAAATTTTATTGTACATGCACTTCAGAAACATTTTGTTTCAAAAGCAAAAGGATATTTTAGCCCAAGTAAACCAGCGGATGAATATCTTGAGTCATTGGGGGCTAGTAAAGATAAGATTTTCCGTTATCCTTTTAGTTCTTTATCAAAAGATGATATTCTACCGACAATATTAACTACCCAAGAGAAAGAAATAATTCGAAATAAATTGGGTATGAAAGAACGTAAGATAGTTGTATCTGTCGGGCAGTTCATCCCTCGCAAGGGATTTGATTTATTGATAAAGGCATCTAAACAAATAAATCCAGATGTTGGAATTTATATCATCGGTGATGGGATTACACAGAAATATATAGATTTAAAAGAGGAGTATGATAACCTTGATAGGGTTCATTTCATAAGTTTTAAATCAAAAAATGAACTAGAAGAATATTATCGAGCTTCAGACTTATTGTGCTTCCCAACAAGGTATGATATCTGGGGTCTTGTTATTAATGAAGCAATGGCAAATGGACTGCCTATTATCACTACGGATAAATGTATAGCTGGTCTTACATTGGTTGACAAGACTAATGGTAAGATTATTCCGACTGATGATGCGGAAAAAATTGCGGATGCAATAAACGAATTGATTATCTCAGAAAATCTTGATGAATTTGCAAAGAATAGCTTAAGTAAAATAGAAAAATATACATATGAAAATATGGTTGAAGATCATCTTAGAGTATTAGTTAAATAAAAGATTTTTAACCTTCGAACTTACTTCATCATGGTATAATTAACCGGTAGTGTAAGAGGAAAAAGATATGACAAAAAAAATAGTGGCAAAAAGCAAAATGAGATGGAATAAGATATCTTTATCGTTATTATTAATAACGATTATTTGCGTAATTCTTGCGATAGGATGGAACGTTATTGGTATTTTATTTCGTCAGAGCGGTGCGGGTGTTACGATTGAAAAAGAAAAAATTTCTGATAAATACACCAATGCATACTATACAATTGGGAATAATCCAACTGAGATTGCCAAATCTTATTTTCTCGAATTAAATGATGCAATTACAGCAGATGATACAACAGAAATTGCTAAAGATGTTGTTAAAAACTTTATTTGCCAATACTATACTTGGACAAATAAAGATGGAAACTATGACATAGGTGGAATGCAATACATTTATTCACCACGGAAAAAAGATTTTGAAAGATATACACTCTATAATTTTTATAAAGATATGGATTTATACATCACACAACTTGGTCGTGATCATCTGATTGAAGTATCTGAAGTAATGATAAATAGTGCTTCTGCAGCAGAGGACTATACAGTCACATCGCCTACTGGGGAAAGTGTTACTTTACCTAGTGTTACAGTGGATGCTTCATGGAAATATAAATCGGATACTGGAATGGACATCAATTCAATCCAAGTACATGCGATTTTCCGTGTTGTTAACAATAACGGAAGAATGGAAATTGCATCTATAACGGAGGGTTAACCAAATGGTTCAAAATCGAGAACATTTACAGGAAAATCCTGTAGGTATAAAGAAAAAGAAAAGACGTAGTATTTCACGACAGCAATTATCAATTAATTTCTTGATGTCATTTGCTACTATGCTATTCAATATATTAGTTGTCTTATTGGTATATAGGGTTACAAAATATTCAACTGTTAGTAAGCTTATGTTCATTTTGGGCAATGGTGTAGTATTGCTGTTCTTATTGATATTTGATTTATTGGTGTTCTTATCTATTCGTACACGTAGACCACGCATATTGATAGCTTGTTTAATTGTATTAACGTTTTTGGTACCGTCAACGGAGTACGCTTGGACACTTGTGAGCCGTGTAAATAACAGTATTGAACAAATTGTAGAAACTGAGAGCGAGGAGAGTGTTTCTGCTTCATTTATTATCTACACTGAATCTGTGGGTTCCCCAATCATACAGATTGATGATTTATCTGGTAAGAAAGTAGGTGTTTTGTCTGGCACTCACATGGCTGAAGTTGCGCAGAGAAGACTAGAGAATGAGGGAATCACAGCTACTATCGTCAGCTATACAAATTCGATAGAAGAATTTACTGCTCTTATAAACGGTGAAATTGATGCGGCTGTCTTACCTCCAACATATGCAACTACCATTGGAGAAGATAAAAATTTAAAGACTTTTGTAGATAAAACAAAATCGATTCTAAACTTTTCTGATACAGTTACAACATCTGCCCAAGAAGGAAGTAATAAAGACTTAACAAAGGATCCATTTACCGTTTTATTGACTGGTGAAAACGAAGGACTTGCTGATACAATTATCCTGATGTCCGTTAATCCAGTTAGTATGAAAATTACAATGACATCTATTGCACGTGACTCATATGTTCCTATTACGTGTAATGGATATGGTAAAAGTAAAATTAATGCAGCGCATTATACAAGCGAAGGCTGCATGGTAGATACAGTGGAAAATTTAACGGGTGTACATATCGATTACACAGTCGAATTTAATTTTGCGAGTGTTATTCAAATCGTAGATGCAGTTGGTGGTGTAGACGTGGATATTACCGAATCATTTGATGCTCAGTCTTGGGATATTGAAAGTGATTCATTAGTTGTATATCACATTGAAGCTGGTGATAATCAGCATTTAAATGGTCAACTAGCATTAGGTTATGCACGCGAACGTCATGCATTTGTGGATGGTGATTTTGCACGCCAGCGACACCAGCAAGAGATTATTTCCAAAGTTATTGCGAAGATTATGGCGCTAAAAGATCCAAATATGGCTGTGTCAGTATTAGAAGCTGCCGGCGAAAATGTAAAGACTAATATTTCTGTTGAGCAGTTATTAAATTTTGTAACATATATTATGGCAAAATCACAAAGATATTACGATAGTAGTAATTTATCTGGTGTATTGAATATACAACCATCACG
>JABZLU010000015.1:0-11350 GCA_015256605.1 Solobacterium sp. | reverse complement strand
ATTACACATGCATACTTACAGCTTGCATTCGGTATTCTCTCTCTTGTGTTTGTTCCGGTAATACCGATAGGAATTGCAATCATCTTAAGTGTGGGCATTCTTTATGTAGCATCTTTTGCTAAACATACAACAGTATTAAAAGTACTATTATCTGTTTTATTGTTTATTGGTTTGATGGTAGGAATCTTTCTGCTTCAAAGTGCCGGCGGTTTATCTACTATGATAGGATTACAAATGATACAGATATACCCACTATCTTTGATCTTTTTGAAGTCTAACCTATTATATGCATGCATATCAATCGTCGTTTCTGTATTAATCTTCTATATGCTTACATGGAAATATGAAGTTTTGCATAAGCTTTCCACAAAACGTAGAGTTATATACCATGATGCAACTTTTAAGCATCATTCAGCATTCCGTGCTTTATATCAAAAAGAATTGAAACGTTTCTTTGGTTCGTATTTAGCATTAATTAATCAGGGGTTTGGTGTCATTATGTTAGTAATAGGGAGTGTATTGTTGGTATTTGTGCCACCAACAATGCTGTTTTCCATGTTGAAAGTGTCGCAAATTCCTGCAAATGTGGTGGATTATATTCCGCTTGTGATTGCGGGAATGTTGGCGTTTACATTCCCTTCAGCTTCTTCCTTATCATTAGAAGGGAAGAATCTATGGATTATTCAAACTGCTCCAATCAAGATGAAAGATATTATATTTAGTAAGATATCGGTAACATTATCTTTACATCTAATAGGATATGTTTGCGCAATCATCGCAGTATTCTTACGATTTTCGCTGGCGGTCGAACAGATGATTGCGGTGCTACTTATTCCATTAGTATATTCTTTCTTTACTGCAATCTTGGGATTTACGCTAGACTATCGATTTGCGAATTATAGTTGGGACAATGAAATTGTTCCAATTAAGCAAGGTTTACAGGTTGGCTTAACGATGTTGACTAGTTTATTTATGGTTGGATTACCGATACTACTTTCAACTTGTTTAGTCATAAATCTTTATTTTGCAATGTATCTGGTAGCGAGTATTCTATTCATTGTAAGTGTGATTCTATTTCTACTTTTGAGTAGAATTCGTACATTATCCTAGTTCAATTCCATTGCATATTAGTTTAGAACCGCATTCTGTACAGTCGATATCAAATTGTCGTTGGTATCTTTGCTCTTCTGGAATGTAGTTATTAAATTGGTCGACGAGTATATATTTGTGTTTTCTTCCTTGGTGTTGTAAACCGGAGTGGAAGGCTTGTTTAGATTGAATAGTTTTGGATGGGATTTGATATGTTTTTCCATCTTTTACAAAGTGTGTTCCTGTTTCGATAAAGGCAAATGTAATATCGTGTTTGGTGGCTTGGTGATATAGGCTTTTAACCCACTTGTAATGGCAAGGTCTACTACCGCTGTAGTTTTCTCCACCGACGATGATTTGTTCGATTTTGTCGGATAGGTATTGTTCAATATGTATCTCTGATAAGAGTGGGGCACACATGATTCCTTTATGTTTGAAGGGTAAATCTAATAAGATGGGGATACGTTCATCAGCACGCTTTTGATTTTCCGCTGTAACATTGATTATGATGTTTTCCCATCCATCTTCCCAATCAGACGGTAAACAGGAGAGTATACGTTCTGGTCGTTTGGTTAATAGGAAGAATTTTACATCACTGCGGATACGCATGATGTCCCAAGCTTGTGTGCGCCAAGCGTCTGCTTCTTCTAGGAAGAAATCTGAGGTCATACATACACGTATGAGTTCACCGCTTTTAATCTTATATTCACCCTTGCGATTTTTCGCTAAGGGTTTTTTTATGTTGTTTGTTAAGCGGATGAGTGAGCCATCTTGAGCGCGTATTTGGTCGAGAAAATACATATAGCAGTTTGCGCATCCTTCGCTAATCTTCTTACATCCATGCCAAGGGTTCCATGTGTCATGCATCGTGTTATCCTCCTAGTATGTATTGTATGTATTGTGTTAGGTGAACACAAATAATTAGTTTGTGAATTTGAGTAAATTTTATACATTGAAAAAATAATCTGCATTTCTGAAAGAAATTTACATCAAATGTGAAAGAAATGTGTAAAAATACTCTGAATATAGTTGATTTTAAATTTTTACATCAATATAATAAGAACATCTTAAATAAGAGATTAGAAAACGAGGGTGGAAATGATGAGTTTCAAGAAATTGGTAAAAGGTGGCCTTGCGGCACTCATGGCTCTATCACTAGCGGCTTGTGAAGCATCCGAAGGGTCTTCTGGTAAATCTACATCAACAGAAACAACTTCTGATTATGTTGCGGCTGGAGATTTGAAGTCATATACGATTGGTACATTAGGACCAACAACAGGTGACTATGCAGTATATGGTCTAGCAGTAACAAATGCGGTTAAACTTGCGGTTGAAGATTACAACGCTGCGAAAGGTACAAACATTAAGGTGGATGTACAGGATTCTCAAGGTGATCAGACACAGGCATTAAATATCTATAACAAGTTTGTTTCTGATACAAAGGTTGCAGGTATTATTGGTGGTACTGTTTCAGGTGAATCTTATGCGATTGCAGTACAGAGTAAGGATACTGGTGTTCCTATCATTACACCTAGTGGAACTGCTGCCAATATTACGGATGAAGGTGGACCAAATGTATTCCGTGCATGTTATACAGATCCACAGCAAGCAAAGCAGGTAGCTGACTTTACATATGAGACATTAGGTTTAAAGAAGGCTGCTATGATTTATAACAGTGATGATGATTACTCAACTGGTGTAGCGGAAGCTTTCAAGGCTGAATTCGAAAGTAAAGGTGGAAAGGTTGTTCTTTCTGAAGCGTTCTCTACTTCTGATCAGGACTTCAGTTCTCAGTTAACAAAGATTGCGGCTGAAGATGTTGATGTATTATTTGTTCCAAACTATTATGAAAAGGATGTACAGATTGCAAAGCAGGCAAGAAATCTTGGCATTAAGGCACAGATTGTTGGTGCTGATGGTTGGGATGGAGCTACTAGTGTAGCTGGTAACGATGCTTCCGCAATTGAAGGTGTTATCTTCATTAACCAATACTCACCAGATATGGAGAGTGTTCAGGATATCATGAAGAAGTACAAGGAGAAGTTCGGTACAGATATTAACTCATTTGGTATCAATGCATATGACTCAACAATGTTGTTGTTACAGACGATCGAAAAGGTTGGTTCTCTTAAAGCTAGCGATATTGTAAAGGGCATTGCATCTACAGACTACAAGGGAATCTTGGGAAGTATCTCCTTTGATAGTAATGGTGACCCAATCAAGGAACCAGTATTCGTTCAAATTAAGAACGGTCAATATACAACTTATAAGAAGTAGTACTTTGAGATAGGGAGGCAATACTCCCTATTTCGTTATTTGTGGTAAGGAGGGACATGCATGAATCAGTTTTTTATGCAATTTATCAATGGATTAAACATCGGCTCAATTTATGCACTGATTGCGCTAGGCTATACGATGGTATATGGTATTGCAAAGTTAATTAACTTTGCGCATGGTGACGTCATCATGGTCGGTGCGTATATTAGTTTTATCAGTATGAAGTTTGGGTTACCATGGTGGCTTGCGGTCATTATCTCTATCGTCGCATGTGCTGTTTTAGGCGTTGTAATGGAGAAGGTTGCGTATAAACCTTTACGTAACGCAAGTCGTATTTCATTATTGATTACTGCGATTGGTATTAGTTACCTCCTACAGAATTTGTTCCAATTGATCTTTGGCGCAAACCCACAACCATATCATGCGTTTATTACTTTACCAGCGTTAAATCTTGGTGGTATTTCAATTCAGGCAAACTATTATATTACATTTAGTGTATCTGTACTGCTGATGATCTTATTGACGTTATTTGTAAATAAGACAACGATGGGTAAGGCGATGCGTGCTGTATCAGAGGATGAAGGCGCTGCCAAGTTAATGGGAATTAACGTTGATACTACAATTAGCTTAACGTTTGCGATTGGCTGTGCTCTTGCGGCAATTGCGGGTATTCTTTATGCAAATTGTTATCCAATGATTAATCCAACCCTAGGTTCTTTACCTGGTATTAAGGCATTTATTGCGGCGGTACTTGGTGGAATCGGTTCAATCCCTGGTGCGGTACTTGGTGCGTTTATCCTTGGAATGGTGGAAGCTATGACCAAGGCATATATTTCCTCTCAGTTAACAGATACGATTGTATTTGCGATTTTGATTTTGATGTTGGTATTTAAACCGGCAGGTATTCTAGGAAAGAATGTAAAGGAGAAGGTGTAAGTGATGAAAAAACTCAATTTAAAAAACAGACTCCTACTCGAATTTGGCATTACTGCACTAGGATATATCTTGCTCGTTGTGTTAATGCGTATTGGTGTATTAAAGAGTTATTGGCAAGGTATCTTGATTACAATCTGTATCAATGTAATCTTGACGGTATCTTTAAATATGACAGCAGGTTTCCTTGGTGAACTTGCACTAGGTCATGCGGCTTTTATGGCAGCGGGAGCCTATGCTTCTGCGGTATTCACAAAGTCGATGCGTTTATTACCTATTATCGAATTTCCAGTTGCGATTCTCATCGGTGGTATCGTTGCGATGATTTTAGGTCTTCTTGTTTGTTTGCCAACCCTACGTTTACGTGGAGACTATCTCGCAATCATTACATTAGCCTTTGGTGAAATTGTGCGTAATGTATTGATCAACTTAAAAGTGTTGGGTGGTGCTGGTGGTTATTCCGCAATCGCAAAGAATACTACATTTACATGGGCATTCGCTTTAGCTGCGATTACGGTGTTCTTGTCGTTATCGCTAATTCATTCTCGACATGGTCGTTCGATTATTGCGATTCGTGAGGATGAGATTGCGGCTGAATCTTCTGGTATCAATACCCAGAAGTATAAAATTATTACGTTCCTATACTCTGCATTCTTTGCGGGTGTAGGTGGTGCTTTATACGCTCATTACATGGGCTTCTTACAACCGAGCGTATTTACATTAGATAAGTCGATTGAGATTTTGGTAATGGTTGTATTAGGTGGTATGGGTAGTATCTTTGGCTCTATCGTTTCCGCAAGTGTATTAACATTACTACCAGAAGTATTACGTAGTGTAAGTGACTATCGTATGCTTGTATATTCTATTGTGTTAATTCTGATGATGTTAGTGAAACACGCTCCACAAATGCAGGCGTTTTTCCATCGTTTCAAAAGGAATAAGGAGGTTCATTCATGAGTGAGAAGAAATATATTCTAGAAGTTGATGAACTCGGTATTAACTTTGGTGGTTTACGTGCTGTAAATGACTTCTCCATGAAGATTGAAGAAGGTCAGCTATATGGTTTAATTGGTCCAAATGGTGCTGGTAAAACAACTGTATTTAATATGTTAACGGGTGTATATACACCAACGGATGGTACGGTAAAGCTCGAAGGTAAGAAGATTAATGGGATGAAGCCATATGCGATTACTCGTTTAGGAATTGCACGCACATTCCAGAATATTCGTTTGTTTAAAGATATGACAGTGAAAGAAAATGTCTTAGCTGCTTTGGATACACAAGCAAGTTATGGATTATTCTCGGGTATGTTTAAACTACCGAATTCCTTAAAACAGGAAAAAGATATGGATCAAGAAGCTATATCTTTATTAGAAGTATTCCATCTGGAAAAGGATGCGGATAAACTTGCAAAGAATCTACCATATGGTAAACAGCGTGAGTTAGAAATCATTCGTGCCTTAGGTGCACATCCAAAACTATTGTTGTTGGATGAACCTGCAGCAGGCATGAATCCTCAGGAAACAAAGAACCTCATGGAAACAATTCGTCTGGTACGTGATCGTTTCAATATCGCTATCTTATTAATTGAACATGATATGAAGCTTGTCATGGGTATCTGTGAAAAGATTTCGGTATTGAATTATGGTATGTTGTTGGCAGAGGGGACACCAGAGGAAATTCGTACAAACCCAGATGTTGTAAAAGCATACTTAGGAGAGTGATGATATGCTGAAAGTAGAAAATTTAGTTGTACGTTACGGAATGATTGAAGCTATCAAAGGTATCTCCTTTGAAGTTCATGATGGTGAAATTGTTACGCTAATCGGTGCCAACGGTGCTGGTAAGACAACGACCATGCATACGATCTCAGGTTTATTAAAACCTGCAGAGGGTTCTATTTTGTTGGATGGAGTTGATATTACAAAGATTCCTGCCCATAAGATTGTTACAATGGGGCTTGCACAGATTCCTGAACGTAGAAGAGTATTCGCTTCCCAAACAGTTGAAGAAAATCTTGATCTTGGTGCCTTTACAAGAAAAGATAAGGAAGGGATTGCACAAGACTTAGAGCGTGTCTATACGTTATTTCCACGTTTAAAAGAACGTAAGAAACAATTAGCTGGTACCTTATCTGGTGGTGAACAGCAGATGCTTGCAATGGGTAGAGCGTTAATGGCTAAACCAAAGATTCTATTATTGGATGAGCCATCCATGGGTTTATCTCCATTACTTGTAAAAGAAATCTTTAGAATTATTGAAGAAATTAACAAACAAGGTACTACAATATTACTAGTAGAACAGAATGCAAAGATGGCTTTAGCGATAGCTGATCGTGCATATGTACTAGAAACGGGCAAAATAACATTAGAGGGTAGTGGCCAAGAGTTAGCTGCTAGCGAGCAAGTTCAGAAAGTTTATCTAGGAGGATAAAACAATGTACGTTAAAGATCATATGACGGCGAATCCTATTACAATTACTGCGGATACACCGTTATCCAAAGCACTAGAAATTATGGGTAAAAATCACTTCCACCGTTTACCAGTTGTGGATGCGAATCATAAACTGATTGGTTTGATCACAGAAGGACTAGTAAATGACACATCTGGAAAGAACGCAACTTCCTTATCCATCTATGAATTGAATTACCTGTTATCTCGTACACAGGCAAAGGACATCATGATTCGTGATGTGCATACAGTTTCTCCGATGGTCTTCTTAGAAGAAGCTGCGCAAGTGATGCTAGAAAACACGGTCAATGTATTACCGGTCGTGGATGAAGAGAATCACGTGATTGGTATTATTACAGAAAAGGATATCTTCTTAACATTTGTTGACTTAATGGGCTTAAAACGTCAAGGTACAAGATTTGTCATGTTGATTGATGATAAACCTGGTGTATTTGCACAGGTAACGAAGTTATTTGCACAAGAAAATGCAAATGTAGAAAACATCGCTGTATATCATACAGACCGTGGCTCTGAGGTTGTTGTTAAGGCAACAGGTGAGGTTGCGGTAGATAAGATGACAAAGATTCTACAGGAAGCTGGATTCAATATTACCAATGTTGTCCAAACAACAACAGAAGGTAAGACTGTTGTTTGGTTGAAGTAGATGAAATGGGGTTCTGCAAGCGCAGAACCTTTTATGATAGAATAAAGAATACGGAGGACGTATGGATATTCAGAATTTGATTTTATATGTATTTGATGTAGTGATGTTAGTTGCGTTTGCGAGAATGCTGATGATTTCAAATACCGTAAAGATAGAGACTAAGGTTGGTAATAAGATGAAATGGATGATTCCTGTCTTATTTCTTGCGATTGCGATGATTGGCTTTATACGTTATGAGGGTGTATTCCGTATCGTACAATTCATCGTTCCAATTATTTTGGGAGTGATGTACTATTTTATGAAATCTGGATTATCAGATGAGGGCATCGTAATGATGGGCTCACTGATTAAATTCCATAAGGCAGGGCAGGTAATGCTTTCACGTTCAGATAATAGTATTTATTTTGTGAGAAATAAGATTCAAACTGCACTTTTCTTTGAGGAAGACCAATTTGATGAAGTTAGAAACTTCTTGAAGGAACATAGTGTTAAGTCGGATTATTTAAAGAAAATATAGTTGCGTGTTTTTTAAAATATGTTATTGTTTTAAATTGTATTTCATTACAGGGGGAACATGGTTAGAAAAATCAAGCGACTAAGAAAGCCTGCGATTATACTATTAATCTTGGTGATTATTGCAATCATTGGGTGGTTAGTATACCGTGCTTTTGGGCCAGTGGTTCAAGAGGTATGGCAGATATTACAGTCTGGAAATCAGTCAGATCTAGCAGAATATATCCAAGGACAGGGTCATTATGGTGCCTATATTGCACTATTTATGATTAGTGTGCTCCAGGTAGTCAGTGTTATTTTACCGGGTGTCATTATCCAGTTTGCGGGTGCCTTCCTATTTGGTTGGTGGAGAGCTTTCCTACTATGCTGGCTTGGTTTTACTGCTGGTAATGTCTTGGTGTTTGCGATATTGCGTGGTGTGGGTAAGTCTATTCGCATTGCGATGAATAATAAAACACCAAAAGAAAACTGGTTAATGAAGAAAATCAATGAGGGAAAACCAATCTTTGTTGTGGCAGTATCATGTATGTTACCGGGGATACCAAATGGTATCATCCCTTATGTAGCGGCGCATGCTAAAATAAGTTTAAAAGATTTCTCTCTAGCGATATTGTGTTCTAGTTGGATACAGATTTTATTAAGCTGTACTTCTGGTCACTTTTTAGCAGAAGGAAACTATGTCGTATCTGCACTTGCAGTGGCGATTCAAGTAATTTCTGTTGTGGTTATCTTATTTAACAAAGATAAGATTTTAGAGAAATTATAAGGAATATAGAAATGATATCTGTATATTTTATGGGGTGATAAAATGTATCGGATATGGATTGGAATATTCGGCTTCCATTTAGGAAGCTTTTTATTATGTATGTGTCATGGGTATCTTCGAAAACGGTATACCTTACGAAGCCAGTGTGATGCATGTCATCATGTACTACACTGGTATGATTTAATACCTATACTAAGTTATGTATGGTTAAAGGGAAGATGTCATTATTGTGGTAAAAAACTTTCGAAAGAATATATTCTTGCGGAGATATTAACAGGGTTTTTATGTATGTGCATTGTTTGGAATATTGATGTTTTCAAGTGGGATGTAATCATAAGGATTCTTTTGTTCGCTATGCTTTGGTGTGTATGTTATATCGACTCTCTCATCATGGAGATACCTGATGAGATACACATCGGTATCATCATGTTATTTATCATACATGCATGTATGATAAATAACATAAGTCTACAACCATGGATACGAATGTTAGTTATATTTGTTGGTGGATGTATTATTTCGATTCTCTGTCAGAAGTTGTTCGACAAGGAATGCATTGGTGGTGGAGATTTAAAACTTTTATCTTGTATGAGTTTATTTCTTCCATTTCGAAGGATATGGATGATGTTATCCATTGCATGTTTCCTTGCGATTTTGTGGATGGATATTTGTAAGAAGAAGTGTATTGCGTTTGGACCGTTTCTTTCCATATCTTTTCTATTGGTTTTTTGTGGTTATTTTGATAGCCTCAGATGGGGATTGTGATAAACTTGTTCTATTGGAGGGAGTCGATGAAAAAGTATCTATTGATTTTAGTAATGTTAATATCGATGATTGGTTATGTGGTAGGACTATATGGCTTCTTTCATAATCTGAATTTTATATTTCAGAAGATTACAATATCTCCATGGATGATTATCCAGGGTCTATTTCCGCTTCTTTGGGGAATCCTTGCGATCCTAACGTTTGCCATGGCGGAATATATGTATCGAAAAACTTGTCGAAATGAGGTTTATTTCCGACTTAAAGTCTCGCCATGGACAAAAAATCTATTCTTTTTTGGAATTGTTGGTGTATTAATTGCACGTCTAATAGGGATGACATACGTTGTTGTAAGTCAATCGGGAACAAATACGAATAGAGAATTAACACAGATCTATTTAACCACCATTGCTTTAGGAATTGCGGTGGTTATCTTTGCACAACAACAGTACACAAAGATGAAACACCAAAGGGAATTAAAACAATTTGAGAAGAAAGCGATTCTGAATGGTGAAAGACGCTATACGATGATGGTTGTAGAAAGTGATCAAGATACAATCTGTACTGGTTTTGTCTATGGTGAGATGAAAGTAAATGATGAGATATGTCTTCACTGCAGTGATAAGGGAGATGTCGACGCAACAATTGTGGAGATACTCTGTGATAATAAGCAAGTATCTTCCGCAAAGAATCGTGTGGTAACAATCAAACTCAATCATTCCTGTAAAGATTTCTTATTGAAGTATAGTGTTATCAGCAGTATTCAAGCTAGTGCTGATCCAAGTATTATAGAGAATCCAGGTTTAAGTGGAATTTTACGTGAGTATGCAAAGTTCTTTATGAATCAAGAGTATATTGGCACACTTGTATATGAAATCTGTATGAGCGAGTATTATCTCATTAAATATACAAATGAAAACATCGATGATGAACGATTCATGTCAGTTCGTCTAAATGTTGATCCAGATAAAGCGGTATTGGTATTATTTACAGATTGGAATGCATTATTGCGATATAGTAACATATATGAAGAGGATGAAATCCAAATGGAAGTGCGTAATATCAAGGAGTGTTTTCACTTAATTCCTGCGAAATACGACTCTATTGTAATCAATCCATTTGGACCAAAGTCATTCATTATTACCAAAGACTTTATGCGTCATATTCAAGAAGTTCCAGGGTATGACGAATTATTTAAAAAATAGGAGGATCTTATGAGTGCAAGTAAAGCGATGTATCAAAAGTTAGCGAAATTAGCAGTTGTACGTGGTGTAAATGTACAGCCCAATCAACCACTAGTGATTACCGCATCCGTTCGTGACTATGAGTTTGTACGCATGGTTGCGAAAGAAGCATATGCCGTAGGTGCTAGAGAAGTCATTATGAGTTGGACGGATACGGAATTAGCAAAACTAACTTATACATATCAAAGTGAAGAGACATTAACTGATATTCCAGATTGGAAATATGACATGGTAAAGCGTGAACATGATTTAGGCGCATGTTATTTACGCATTCATTCTGATATGCCTGGTGCTTTAAAAGATGTAGATCAATCTAAGGTTCGTACATACCAGATGGCTTATAGTAAGAAGATGAAGGACTTACGTAAGTATACAATGAATAACGAAGGACAATGGTGTGTAATAGGAATTCCTTCTGTGGAATGGGCAAAGGTTGTATTTCCTCATCTTTCTGAGGAAGAAGCGTTTGAGAAGTTAGAAGACGCAATCTTTATGACAAGCCGTGTTACGGAAGATAGTGATCCACTTGAGAACTGGCGCATTCATGATGCACAACTTGTAGAACATGCACGCAAGTTAACAGAATTAAATTTCAAGCAGTTGCATTTTACAAGCAAACTAGGAACAGACTTAACAGTAGAACTTGTAGAT